>NZ_ALIY01000027.1:0-15778 GCF_000283035.1 Actinomyces sp. ICM58 | reverse complement strand
CAGCCTGGTTATGGTGATCAGGGTGGGTTTGCTGCGGATCAGACTCAGCAGTTCCAGCCCGGTTACGGTGATCAGGGCGGGTATGCAGACCAGACTCAGCAGTTCCAGCCTGGTTATGGTGATCAGGGTGGGTTTGCTGCGGATCAGACTCAGCAGTTCCAGCCTGGTTATGGTGATCAGGGTGGGTTTGCTGCGGATCAGACTCAGCAGTTCCAGCCCGGTTACGGTGATCAGGGCGGGTATGCAGACCAGACCCAGCAGTACGCCGCAGGCTACGCGGACCCCTACACCCAATACGGCTCGGACACTCCATCGCCCGACGACAAGAAGGGCTCCAAGCTCCCGATCATCGTCGCAGCAGTCGCCGGCGTCCTCGTGCTGGTCCTCATCGTCGTCGGCGCAGTCATCTTCATCAACCGTGACAGCGAACCCGAGCCCGACCCCACGACCACCAGCGCCGCGCCGACGAGCAGCCCGACGCCAACCTCGACAAGCAGCCCGACGCCAACGCCGACGAGCAGCCCGACCCCCTCGCCGAGCCCGTCCTCGAGCGGCGCCCCGACCGGCAACCCCGGCACCTATCACGCTAACGGCAACTACAGCGTCGATTTCAAGGACGGCGTGCACCTCGAGATCACGAAGATCGAAAAGGGTCCCGTCGACGAGGACGGGTCGAACACGCTGCTGGTCACCTACTCGATGACCAACAACTCCAACGTCGATCAGTCCAGCACCCTCCACAATGCTCAACTCAGCCAGAAGGGGATCGACATGAGCAGCGCCTACTTTGCCCGCGGGAAGGAACCCGCAGGCTACGACGTGTGGGCAAGCATCTCCGTGACAGCCAAGCCCGGTGAGACGAAGACCTTCATGAAGGCCTACAAGCTCCCCTACGACAACGAACAGGTCACCTTCGAGACCATCGACTTCGATGACTTCCGCGCCAAGATCCCCGACTGGACCTGGCAGCCGTGATCGAACGACAACGCGCGTTGACTGTCGCAAGCGGCACACACTAGCCCGTTGCGACAACACACCGTCAGGCCGCCCTCCCCCGCCGGGAGGGCGGCCTCGTCTCGCCCCGCGGCAGCCACGTCCGCAATGCGACTGATCACAGTCACGTTTTCGTTGCAATCTCGCAGTTTGTAAAGTAACCCTCCGGGTCTGTCAATCCCGGGTACAAGCCCCACTTTTGGTAGAATCTATAAGGTTAAACATCTATTTTCGCGCAATGCGAGGGGAGCCACGTGGCTGACAACGAGAAGACCGCCGAAGGCGAGCAGTCCTACGGCGCATCGGACATCACCGTCCTCGAGGGCCTGGAAGCCGTCCGCAAGCGCCCGGGCATGTACATCGGATCCACCGGCGAACGCGGCCTGCACCACCTCGTCTACGAGGTCGTCGACAACTCCGTCGACGAGGCCCTGGCAGGCTACGCCGACCACATCGAAGTCACGATCCAGGCAGACGGCGGCATCAAGGTCGTCGACAACGGCCGAGGCATCCCCGTCGACGAACACCCCACCGAGCACAAGCCCACCGTCGAGGTCGTCATGACGATCCTCCACGCCGGCGGCAAGTTCGGCGGCGGCGGATACGCCGTCTCCGGCGGCCTGCACGGCGTCGGTATCTCCGTCGTCAACGCCCTGTCCACCCGCGTGAACACCGAGATCCGCCGCCAAGGCTACGTGTGGCGTATGTCGTTCGCGAACGGCGGCACCCCCATCACTCCCCTCGAACGCGGCGAAGCCACCGACGAAACCGGCACCACGCAGGTCTTCTACCCGGACCCCGACATCTTCGAAACCGTCGAATTTGACTTCGAAACCCTGCGCCAGCGCTTCCAGCAGATGGCCTTCCTCAACAAGGGCCTGCGCATCAGCCTGACCGACGAGCGCGAGTTCGCCACCGACGAAGGCGACGAGATCGCCGGCGGCGAGGAGGCCTCGGACAAGAAGACCAAGGGCCACCGCACCGTCACCTACTGCTACGAGCACGGCCTGCGCGACTACGTCGAATACCTCGATTCCGCGAAGAAGTCCGACACGATCAACAACGAGATCATCGACTTCGAAGCCGAAAACGACGAAGGCACCATGAGCGTCGAAATCGCCATGCAGTGGACCACCGCCTACTCCTCGTCCGTCCACACCTTCGCCAACACCATCAACACGACCGAAGGCGGCATGCACGAGGAGGGCTTCCGCACCGCGCTCACCTCCCTCGTCAACCGCTACGGCCGCGACAAGGGCATCATCCGCGACAAGGACGACAACCTCACCGGTGACGACGTCCGCGAAGGCCTGACCGCCGTCATCTCCATCAAGCTCACCGAGCCCCAGTTCGAAGGCCAGACGAAGACCAAGCTCGGCAACACCGAGGCCCGCACCTTCGTCGCCCAGCAGGTCTACTCCAAGCTCACCGACTGGTTCGACGCCCACCCCGCCGACGCCAAGGCCATCATCGCCAAAGGCCAGGCCGCCCAGGCCGCCCGCGTCGCCGCCCGCAAGGCCCGCGAGGCCACGCGCCGCAAGGGCGTTCTCGAATCCGCCTCCATGCCCGGCAAGCTGCGCGACTGCTCCTCGCGCACACCGTCCGAGTGCGAAATCTTCATCGTCGAGGGCGACTCCGCAGGCGGCTCCGCCGTCGGCGGCCGCGACCCCGAGCGCCAGGCCATCCTGCCGATCCGCGGCAAGATCCTCAACGTCGAAAAGGCGCGCCTGGACCGGGCCCTGTCCTCGGACACCATCCGCTCCCTCATCACCGCCTTCGGTACCGGCATCGGCGAAGACTTCGACATCTCGAAGCTACGCTACGGCAAGATCGTCATCATGGCGGACGCCGACGTCGACGGCCAGCACATCGCCACGCTGCTGCTGACCCTCCTCTTCCGCTACATGCGCCCCCTCATCGAGGGCGGCCACACCTTCATCGCGATGCCTCCGCTGTACCGCATCAAGTGGACCAACGCCGAGCACGAATTCGCATACTCCGACAAGGAACGCGACGAACTGCTCGCCGCCGGCGCCGCCGCGAACCGCCGCCTGCCCAAGGAGGGCGGCATCCAGCGCTACAAGGGCCTCGGCGAAATGAACGACCACGAACTGTGGGAGACCACCATGGATCCGGAACACCGAATCCTCAAGCAGGTCACCCTCGACGAGGCCGCAGACGCCGACGAAACCTTCACGATCCTCATGGGCGACGACGTCGACCGACGCCGCACCTTCATCCAGCGCAACGCCACCGACGTGCGCTTCCTCGACATCTGACAACACCGCGACCAGCCCAGCCCCGGCCTCGTACCGAGCGGGCCTGATCGAGCAGAAACAACGTAAGGAAAAACGTGAGCGACGAGCAGACTACTGACGCGCGGCACATCTCGGACACCGAGCGCATCCGCCAGGTCGACCTGCAAAAAGAGATGCAGCGCTCCTACCTCGACTACGCGATGAGCGTCATCGTCGGACGCGCCCTGCCCGACGTGCGCGACGGCCTCAAGCCCGTCCACCGCCGCGTCCTGTACGCCATGTACGACGGCGGATACCGCCCCACCTCCTCGTTCTCCAAGTCCTCCCGCGTTGTCGGCGAGGTCATGGGTAACTACCACCCCCATGGCGACGCCGCCATCTACGACGCTCTCGCGCGCCTCGTGCAGCCCTGGTCGCTGCGATACCCCCTCGTCGCCGGCCAGGGTAACTTCGGCACCCCCGGCAACCTGGGCCCCGCCGCCCCCCGTTACACCGAGTGCAAGATGGCGCCCCTGGCCATGGAGATGGTCCGCGACATCGACGAAGAATGCGTCGATTTCCAGGACAACTACGACGGCCGCAACCAGGAACCCACCATCCTGCCCGCGCGCTTCCCGAACCTGCTGGCCAACGGCTCCGAAGGCATCGCCGTCGGCATGGCGACGCGCATCCCGCCCCACAACCTGCGCGAACTCGCGCGCGGCGTCGAATGGGCCCTCGAACACCCCGAGGCATCCCGCGAAGAACTCCTCGAAGCACTCCTCACGCTCATCCCTGGACCCGACTTCCCCACCGGCGCCACCATCCTGGGCCGCAAGGGCATCGAAGACGCCTACCGCACCGGCCGCGGCTCCATCACGCAGCGCGCCGTCGTCAATGTTGAGGAAATCCAGGGCCGCCAGTGCCTCGTCGTCACCGAACTGCCCTACCAGGTCAACCCCGACAACCTCGCCGATAAGATTGCCCAGCTCGTGCGCGACGGCGCGATCGGCGGCATCGCCGACATCCGCGACGAAACCTCCGGCCGAACGGGCCAGCGCCTCGTCATCGTCCTCAAGCGCGACGCCGTCGCCAAGGTCGTCCTCAACAACCTCTACAAGCGCACCAGCCTGCAGGAGAACTTCTCCGCCAACATGCTCGCGCTCGTCGACGGCGTGCCCCGCACCCTGTCCATCGACGGCTTCATCCGCCACTGGATCACCCACCAGATGGACGTCATCGTGCGCCGCACGCAATTCCGCCTGCGCAAGGCTCTCGAACGTCTGCACATCCTCGAAGGCTACCTGAAGGCCCTCGACGCCCTCGACGAGGTCATCGCCCTCATCCGCCGCTCCCCCACCGTCGACGAGGCCCGCGCAGGCCTGATCGACCTGCTCGACGTGGACGCCATCCAAGCCGACGCTATCCTGGCCCTCCAGCTGCGCCGCCTGGCCGCCCTAGAACGCCAGAAGATCATGGACGAGCACGCCGAGCTCAAGGCCCGCGTCGACGACCTCAACGACATCCTCGCCAAGCCCGAGCGCCAGCGCGCCATCATCTCCAGCGAACTGTCCGACATCGTCGACAAGTTCGGCGACGAGCGCCGCACCCGCATCCTCCCCTTCGACGGGGAAATGTCGATGGAAGACCTCATCCCCGAAGAGGACGTCGTCGTCACCATCACCCGCGACGGCTTCGCCAAGCGCACCCGCACCGACAACTACCGCTCGCAAAAGCGCGGCGGGAAGGGCGTGCGCGGCACCCAGCTGCGCGGCGACGACGTCGTCGAACACTTCTTCGTCACCACCACGCACAACTGGCTGCTCTTCTTCACCAACCTCGGCCGCGTCTACCGCGCTAAGGCCTACGAAATCCCCGAAGGCGGCCGCGACGCCAAGGGCCAGCACGTCGCCAACCTGCTGGCCTTCCAGCCCGACGAGCACATCGCGCAGGTCCTCGCGATCCGCACCTACGAGGACGCGGACTTCCTGGTCCTGGCCACCAAGCGCGGCCTGGTGAAGAAGACCCCGCTGAGCCTGTACAACTCCCCCCGCTCCGGCGGCATCATCGCCATCAACCTGCGCGAGGACGAGGATGGCAAGCCCGACGAGCTGGTCTCCGCGCAGACCATCATGGCCGACGAGGACCTCATTCTCGTCTCGCGCGACGGCCAGGCCGTGCGCTTCACCGCCACCGACGACCAGCTGCGCTCCATGGGCCGCTCCACGTCCGGCGTGCGCGGCATGAAGTTCCGCGGCGACGACGAGCTGCTCAGCATGGAGGTCCCGCGCGAAGGCACCGACCTGCTCATCGTCACCGACTCCGGCTACGCCAAGCGCACCCCCGTCGAGGAATACCCGACGAAGTCGCGCGGCACCCTCGGTGTGCGCGTCGGCAAACTCGTCGACGAACGCGGCGGCCTGGTCGGCGCCCTCGTCGTGCGCCCCGACGAGGACGTCATGGTCATCACCGAGTCCGGCAAGCTCGTCCAGGTCAACGCCTCCGACGTGCGACCCACCGCCCGCAACACCATGGGCGTCATCTTCGCCCGACCGGACGAGGGCGACCGCATCATCGCGATCACCCGCAACCCCGACTCGGGAGATGACGAGGCCGATGACACCGAGGCCACCGCGGCCGCGGATGCCGCGGAGGGAACCGATGCCCCTGCCGGCGAGGCCACGGCCTCTGAGGACGGCGACACCGAAGTTACCGAAAACTGACGCGTGATGACGGGACGAGGCGGGGGCCTCGTCCCGTGATCAAGCTTCCAATGCGGCGCGGAACCAGCGCCGGTGCCCGGCGATGCGGTAGCCTGGCAGGTAGGAAGTGCGACCTGGAAGGAAACCCATGAGCGACCACGTCTCGAGCGCCCGCAGCGACGCTCCCCGCCGAGTTGACCTGGCGATCGCGCGTATCGACGCGTGGACCGTCATGAAGGTGTCTTTCCTCCTGTCCGTCGCCCTGGGTATCGCGATGGTCGTCGCCACGATCGTCCTGTGGCTCATGGTCGACGCCATGCACGTCTTCAGTCAGATCGAAGAATTCCTGCAGACCGTTGGCGCCGGCCGTTTCGTGGACCTGCTGGACTACGCGCGCCTGCCTCGCGTCATCTCCTACGCGACCATCGTCGCCGTCATCAACGTCATCCTGCTCACCGCGCTGTCGACGCTGGGCGCCATGCTCTACAACGTCGTCGCGTCCCTGGTGGGCGGCATCAAGGTGTCCCTCATGGACGAGTGAGGGCACTCGCGCAAGGGGTCGGCTCACGCCGGCCCCTTTTGCTATGCCTGTGTGCCTGCGTGCGTCTGTGCCTGCGTGCGTGCTTGCCTGCGTGTCGGCTATCCGCGTCGGCGAACCCTCAGCAGGACGCCGACGAGGCCACCGAGCGCAGCCCCTAAACGCGACGGTGGCCGCAGATCGCGCCGCAGCGACGAGCCATCGATCAGCCATGAGTACGGGTTGTGGCTGAGAGGCCCCGGCCAAGTTGACGCGATAGCCGTCGCCGGAGCGGGCAGGGGAAGCAGCGGGCTCACCCACGAGTCGTCCGTCACGTAGATACGCATTCGCCCGTCAATGCCGCGAAAGAAACCGTCGTCAACGACCGACGCGGGAAAACCCAACGGGTCGAACGCATAGACGCCCTCGACGGCGGGGGAGGAGGCAGCCGCGTAGAGCGCCAGGTTGCCTCCCTTCGAGTGCCCGATCACGGTGAGGGGTCCGCCTCCTCGGCCGGCAGCGTAGTCCAGGTAGCGCGCCGCCCACCGCTGCGCGATCGTCGGGAATTCGAGCCCGAAGCGGGCGTCCTCCGCCCATCCGACCGCGGTGGTGTCCGTCCCGCGGAAGACCACGAAACGAGCCCCGGCCTCGTCGACGAAGGTGAGCGCGCCGAACTGCGCGAGGGGGCGAGTGCTGATCTTCGTGACCGCGTCGCGCACCCGCACGCCACGAAAACGCGGGCTCGCGCCGACTGCCTCCAGGAGCGCGCGGTCCGAATGCGTCACGCTCGAGTGACGGAAGAGGGCGGGTATCGACGAGGCCTGGGCGACGTCGCGGAGCAGGCAACCGTGGGTGGAGCGGGGGCCGGGCAGCGCGTGACAGTCGACGTAGGTCAGGCATGCGAGCGCGAGCGAGTCGGCGGGGGAGAGGTCGGAGCGCAGCGGAGTCGTCGCGCTCCTGACGTAATCGATGATTGCGCTCACGAGGGTTCTCTTTCTGCGCCGCGCCCTGTTGCGACGGATTCGTGTTGGACGTCACCAAGTCTCGATTTTGCCGGACGGCCCGGTCCTGTGTACTATATCCGAGTGCCCGCAAGGGTGCCGGTTGGGCCTATAGCTCAGTAGGTTAGAGCGCAGTCCTGATAAGACTGAGGTCGGTGGTTCGAGCCCACCTAGGCCCACCATCCGCAGGCGAGTTTGAGCGGAGGACATCATGAAGAAATGGGTCACGTGCTGTGTGGCTGTCGGATCCGTCGTCGCCGTTGGCATCGTCGTTCGACAAGTTCTGGTTGATCTCTCCGACAACGCCGACCTGTGGACGTCCGTGACGGACACCGCGGAGGACTGAAGGTCTCCGACGGGGCTATGGCGCAATTGGTAGCGCACCTGCTTTGCAAGCAGGGGGTTACGGGTTCGAGTCCCGTTAGCTCCACGTTTCACCCGCAACCTGGTGGTTGCGGGTTTTTTGCATGTGACCTTCAAAATATTTTTTGGTGAGCTTCCCGAGGTCGGGGAGATTGGTCGCTTCCCGCGTTAGTTGTCCGACCAATTGGTCATGTGGGCACCATCTGTGCATGCGGAGCCGGAGCACTTGGGACTTATAGCCCTCACTTGGAATGACGCCATTATTTATCCACAGCCTTATCAACAGTTGTGTATAAACCGTGTGGACGGTTGTTTCACGAATGCGGTCAAAAAACTGAAAACTGACCTAGGAAACATAAGTTTACGAGCGTCTTTCGCGCGATAGCTCCATCTTCACACTTGCTGTGAAACCGCTAAAATTGGGCTGTTTAATCCCATCTCGCACAACAGGAGAAGGCTGTGCACATCAACGACACGTGGTCAAAGGCCTCCCGGCCGGCCCAGCTACTTGCCATGCTTGTGACGACCGCCCTCGTCATCCTCGGCATCACGACGCTGCCCACCTACGCAGCGGCCCCCACGCTCAAGCTGGCGATCAACGCCGACGAAGACTCGTACCTGTCGGGCGTCGAACAGCGCTACGTCGTCGAGTTTTCCTGCGCCTCCACCACGGAGGACTGCCTCGACTCGGTCGTGACCATCTCCCTGCCGCACACGATCACCCCCGGCGGCAACTCCAACCCCGACTCGGCCCCCGAGGGTATCAACGCCACCGCGACCGCTGGCAACAAGGTCGTCACCCCCGAGATCAAGCGACCCACCGGAACGACCGACGGCCTCGTCACCTACAACCTGGGCACCGTCGCGGCCGGCACATCCTTCCAGACCGTGCTCACCTTCACCGCGCCGCGCGGCGTCACCCCCGGCGGCTCCACGGTCACCCCCGTCGCCACCTTCTCCTCCGGCGACACGACCGTCACGGCGAACGACAGCGTCACGATCAAGTCCGAGCCGACCCCCCTCCTGTCGAAAACCGGCCCCGCCGCCACCCCCAAGAACGTCGACGTGACCTACCAGATCACCCCCAAGTACGACACCACCGTCGACGGCCTCAACGGCAAGTCCAACATGACGAACGTCGTCGTCACCGACCCGCTGCCCCAGTGCGCGACCTACGTGTCCTCCTCGGCCTCGGGCAACACCATCACGAACACCGCGGCCACCGTCCCCAGCTCCTACGACGCCGCAACCCACACCGTCACCTGGACCATCGGCGACGTCAACCCCGCGTTCATGAACGTCGTCCTGAGCGTCACCGTCCACTATGACGATACCTGCGCCGATAACACTGTCACCAACACCGCCAAGCTCACCGGCGCCGAAATGCACAACGAGGACAACGTCCGCACCGCGAACGCCTCCTTCACCCACCACTTCGACAACGAGGTTCGCTACGGCGGCGGCTTTAACAAGCGCGCCATGAACCAATTCGAGCGCGGCAAGCAGGGCAACTGGCTCTACACCTACGACAACAAGTCCAACGTGCCCGTCGTCCTCGAGTACACCGACTACATGACCTGTGGCCTCGTCTCCCCGACCGACGGCTCTAAGGACTGCGACAAGCCCCTCATGCGCGTCAAGACCATCGACACGCAGACGACGACGCCCATTGAGATCACCTACTGGACCAACAAGGGCAACACCGGTACTCAGACCGTCTACCGCGGCAAGGCATTCGACTTCTCCTCCTTCGCCGCCGACGAGTACCTGACCGTCTTCCACTACAAGCAGACGATCCCCGCCGGCGAATCCTCCATCCTCAACGTCGCCGGCCCCATCGGCGCGGGCACCCCCACCACCGAAAACGGCGTCACCTACGTCGACGTCGACAAGGACGCCGCCGCCTGGAAGGCCGGCAAGTCCGACAAGTGGGTGCGCGTCCAGAACTGCGTCACCGACTTCTCCATGAAGTCCCTCGACGGCACGCACGACATCGCGATCCCCGCCGACGACAAGTGTGACGTCCTGACCCTGGGCACCGCGCTGCCCAAGTACTACAACGCCAAGTCCACCATTAGGGGCAGCCTGGCGTCCCCCGGCTCCGAGGTCACCTTCAGTGTCACCGCGAACAACACCTCGACCGTCGTCGACTCTCAGCCCGTTATCTCCGACCTGCTGCCCTGCGGTATGACCTACGTCGAAGGCTCCGTCACCGGTGGCCCCGCCGGCAAGGACAAGACCGTCACAGTCCGCGACGTCACCGACGCCACCGGCTGCACCCGCCAGCTCGTCCAGGTCACCTGGCCCGGCTACCAGACCAAGGGTGGCACCACCATCCAGCTGCGCGGCAAGGTCGGCCCCTCCATGAGCGCCGGCACCCACAAGAACGAGGCCTACATCTCCGCTGCCGAGCCCGAGTACGCCCTCACCTCCAAGTCGACAACCATCTGCTTCTACGGCTCCACCGACGACACCTACGACGTCAACGGCGACGGCAACACCGCCGACCAGGTGTGCCCCGTCTCCTCGACCTTCACCGTGTCCGAGCAGGCCGGCGCCGACGTCGTCCTCGAGTCCCTGGGCTCCGTGCCCGGCTCCGTCTACAAGAAGTACACCGACGGCGCCTCCGTCATGCGCCAAGGCGAAGACGGCCAGTTCCGCATCACCCCCACCAACTCCGGTAACGCGGACCTGTCCGACATAACCGTCTACGGCATCCTGCCCCACGTCGGAGACACCTCCGTCCAAGGCGGCGCGTCGCGCAACTCCGAATGGGAGCCCACCATCACCGGCCCCATCCAGGTCGGCACTGGCTCGGGCATCGACCCCTCGCAGGTCACCATCGAGTACTCCACCTCCTTCAACCCCTGCCGCGGCGAAGTCATCAACCAGGGCGACACCATGGCCGCCTCCCCCGCAGGCTGCGACAACAACTGGACCGCAACCCCGGCCTCGTGGTCGGACGTGAAGTCCTACCGCATCTACATCAACGGAAAGGCCACCCCCATCAAGGCGGGCGCCTCCATCCCCCTCATCGTGCCCATCAAGGCACCCAATAACGCCACCGGCATCGCCTACGAATCCGTCGCGATCGCCGCCACCCAGGCCTCGAACAACCGAGCCATCCTGCCGACCGAACCCATCAAGGTCGCCCTGGTCGTCGCGCTCGACGTCGCCCTGAACAAGACCGTCGTCTCCGACGCCGACAACCTCGCGCCCGGCGACAACGTCACCTTCCGCATCGACGCCGGCAACTCCGGCCAGGGCAAGGCCCCCGACGTCAAGGTCGCCGAGGCGTTCCCCGCCGGCACCACCTTCGTGTCCGCCGAATCGCACCTGTGCACCTCCGGCTACACCTCCGGCGTGCCCGGCGAGTGCAGCACCGGTGGCGCCGCCGGCACCTTCGACGGCATCACCTGGAAGCTCGGCGACATGCTCGCCGGCCAGCACGCCTCGCTGTACGTCACCGTCACGCTCGACGAGGGCACCGATGGCAAGACGCTCGAGAACACTGCCTCCTTCGTGAACCCGCCCGAGTACGACCAGAACCCGGACAACAACACGGCGAAGGCCTCGATCTCCGTCAAGCACCGCCTGTCCGGCAAGGTCTACTACGACGCCAACGACTCCTCCTCCTACACCGACGGTGAAGAGGGCTTCAAGGACATCACGGTCGAGCTCCTTCGCCCCGACGGCTCCGTCGTCGCCACCACCACGACCGACGCTGACGGCAACTACTCCTTCACGCGCCTGGCCGCCGGCGACTACACCGTCAAGGTCACCAAGGCCGGCGCCATCGCCGACCTGACACAGACCGAAGACCCCGACGCCACGAAGGACTCCACCTCCGGCACCGTCACCCTGAACGCGGGCAACCCCGTCCAGGAGAACATCAACTTCGGCTACGTCAAGAAGCACGCGATCTCCGGCACCGTCTACCTCGACCAGAACCGCGATAAGGCGAAGGACGGCGGCGACATCGCCCAGTCCGGCGTCACCGTGAAGCTGGTTGACGCCTCCGGCGCCGTCGTGGCCACCACGACGACCGACGCTGACGGCAACTACTCCTTCACCGGACTGAACGACGGCACGTACACCGTCCAGGTCGACAAGACCGGCCCGCTCGCCTCCACCGAGCAGACCGAGGACCCCTCCGGAAACGGCGACTCGCGCTCCCAGGCCATCACCTTCACGCGCTCCGACCCCGACGTCACGAACGTCAACTTTGGCTACGCGGAGGACTACACGGTCTCCGGCACCGTCTACTACGACAAGGACCGCTCCGAGACCCTGAACAACGGTGAGCCCGGCTTCGGCGGCGTCACCGTCAACCTCCTCGACGAGGCCGGGGCAACGGTCGCGACAACCACGACCAAGGCGGACGGCACGTACTCCTTCGCCAAGCTGCCCGCCGGCAAGTACACGGTCAAGGTGGAGCCCTCCGACCTGCTCAAGAAGCTCGAGCAGACCGAGGACCCCGACGGCACGAAGGACCACACCTCAGGCGTCGTCCAGGTCAACCACGACAACCCCTCCGTGCAGAACGTGAACTTCGGCTACGCCACGAACTACACGATCAAGGGCACGATCTATCGTGACGCCGACCGCTCCGAGAGCCTTGAAGACGGCGAGAAGCTCTACCAGGGCGTGACCGTCGACCTCCTCGACGCCTCCGGTAACGTCGTGGCCACCACGACCACCGACGCTCACGGCGCCTACGCCTTCACCAACCTTGAGGAAGGCACCTACAAGGTCCGCGTGCGCAAGGAAGGCCCCATCGCCGACCTCGTCCAAACCGAGGACCCCGACGCCACCAAGGACAACACCTCCGGCGACATCACCCTCGAGCTGAACGACCCGATCAAGGAGAACGTCAACTTCGGGTACATCTCGGACAACTCGATCTCCGGCACCATCTACCGTGACGACAACCGCTCCAACTCCCTGAACGGGGGAGAGGCCGGCTACCCCGAGCAGACGGTGCAGCTCCTCGACAAGGACGGACAGGTCATCAAGACCACTAAGACCGACGCGAACGGCAACTACTCCTTCGACAACCTCCCCGACGGCACCTACTCCGTCAAGGTCGTCAAGGACGGTGCCCTCACCGACCTCGAGCAGACCGAGGACCCGGACGGCGCCAAGGACAGCGCATCCGAGCCGATCACCCTGGACGAGGACAACCCCACCAAGAAGAACGTCAACTTCGGCTACGTGCCCGACTACTTCATCAAGGGCACCATCTACCGCGACGGCAACCGCTCCGGCGCGCTGGATGCGGGCGAGAAGCTCTACGAGGGCGTGACAGTCAACCTGGTGGGCGCCGACGGCACCGTCGTCGCCACCACCACGACCGACGCTGATGGCACCTACTCCTTCGACAAGCTCCCCGCGGGCACCTACACCGTCACGGTCGCTCAGGATGGCCCCATCGCCGGCCTCGAGCAGACCGGTGACCCGGACGCCACGAAGGACAACTCCTCCGAGCCGATCACGCTGAACAACGACAACCCGTCCACGACGGACGTCAACTTCGGCTACATTGCCGATAACTCCCTGTCGGGCACCGTCTACCGCGACGACTCGCGCAACGGCGACCAGGACGGCACCGAGCCCGGATACTCCGGCGTCACCGTCCAGCTCCTCGACGCCTCCGGAAACGTCGTGACCACCACGACGACCGACGCCAACGGCACCTACTCCTTCTCCAAGCTGCCCGACGGCACCTACTCCGTGAAGGTCGTCAAGGACGGCGAGCTCGCCGACACCGAGCAGACCGAGGACCCGGACGCCACCAAGGACAACGCCTCCGAGCCGGTGACCCTGGGCGAGGACAACCCCACCAAGGACCACATCGACTTCGGTTACGTACCCGACTACTCGATCCACGGCCTCGTCTACCGCGACGGGGACCGCGACGAGAAGCATGGCGCGACCGAGAAGGGCTACGCCAACCAGACCGTCGAGCTGCGCGATAAGGACGGCAAGGTCGTCGCGACCACCACGACGGACGCGAACGGCGCCTACTCCTTCGAGAAGCTGCCCGCCGGCGACTACACCGTCAAGGTCGTCAAGGACGGTGCCCTCACCGACCTCGACCAGACCGAGGACCCGGACTCCACCAAGGACAGCGCCTCCGGCGTCATCTCGCTCGGTAACGACCACCGCACCGAGACAGACGTCAACTTCGGCTACATCGCCAACAACTCCATCAACGGCACCATCTACCGCGACGGTGACCGCGACGGACGCAAGGGCGACACGGAAGGACGCTACTCCGGCGTGACGGTCCAGCTCCTCGATGCCTCCGGAAACGTCGTGGCCACCACGACGACCGACAAGGACGGCAAGTACTCCTTCGAGCACCTGCCCGACGGCACCTACTCCGTCAAGGTCGTCAAGGACGGCGTGCTCGCCGACGCCGACCAGACCGGCGACCCCGACAACAAGCTGGACAACGCGTCCCAGCCGATCACCCTCGACGAGAACAACCCCACCAAGGGCGACGTCGACTTCGGCTACGTCCCCAACAACACCATAACCGGTACTGTCTACCGCGACGACAACCGCGACAAGATGATCAACGGTGACGAGCCCGGCCTCGAGCGTGTGAGCGTCCAGCTCCTCGACGAGGACGGCAAGGTCCTCCAGACCCTCGACACCGACGCGGACGGCAACTACGCCTTCCAGCACCTGCCCGACGGCAAGTACACCGTCAAGGTCGTGCGTTCCTCGTCCATCAAGGACTACGACCAGACCGAGGACCCCGACGCCACCGTCGACGACACCTCCGCGGTGTACACAATGGGCCCCGGCCACTCCCTCCAGGAGAACGTCAACTTCGGCTACGTGCCCGACTACTCGATCGCTGGCCGCGTCTACCGCGACTCCGACAAGTCCGGCTCCTACACCGACGGTGAGGAAACCTTCGGGGGCGTGACCGTCGACCTGCTCGACAAGGACGGCAACGTCGTGGCCACCACGACGACCGACAAGGACGGCAACTACTCCTTCGAGAAGCTGCCCGCCGGCACCTACCGCGTCAAGGTCCACCCGGACGGGGCCCTCGCCGGCCTCGACCAGACCGAGGACCCGGACGGCATTGCCGACTCCATGTCCGGTGAGATCACGATCGGCTTCGACAACCAGTTGGTTACCGGCGTGAACTTCGGTTACGTCGCACCCGACGCGCCTGCCGTGGAGCCGAGCATCATGCAGCGCCTCGCGCGCACCGGCTTCGACGGCCTGGGCGGAGCCGGCCTGGGCGCCGCGGCCGCGGGAGGCCTCCTCCTGTGGATGCGTCGCCGCCGCCAGGGCTGACGGTCATTCGGCCTGAGCCTCGACGAGGCCGGGGCTGAGTGAGGGGCGGGTACTTCGGTACCCGCCCCTCGTGCCTGCGCGGACCCCGCGTCCTCCGGCCTGCCGCTATTGTGCCCTGTGTCCGGGTACTACGTGGATAGGTTGTGTGTATCCGGATAGGTTATGCGGATGCGGATAGGTTAGTAAGCTATCCGGATGTTCGTTTCCTATCCGGATGTTCGTTTCCTATCCGGATATCCGCTTGTGGGTGCCTCCGGGCCCTCCGGCGCCCTTCAGCCTGGAGGGGTTTTCAGACCGTTGGAGGGGGCTGAATTTTCAGACCGTTGGAGGGGGCTGAGTTTTTCAGACCGTCTGTTGTGGGAGAGTTGTTCTGAGTAGTCCTGAGTAGTCCTGGCCGCTTGTGTCCGAGACTTTCATGGTTCCCCAACAATGTTGCACGTAATTCCCCTGCGACTCTTTCCAATTTTGAAATTGGCCCCTTGCAATTCCAACGTTTGTGAGCGTAGTCGAATACTGACCGAGGGAAATTATGTGCGAGATTTGGGGGAGGGGGGAGGAGGCGTTGCGGGAGGGAGTCCGCGCAGCCCCACAGCCCCACAGCGCACGCGACGCACGCAGCCCCGCAGCGCACGCGACGCACGCAGC
>NZ_ALIY01000026.1:0-6891 GCF_000283035.1 Actinomyces sp. ICM58 | reverse complement strand
TGGGGCACTTCGTGGTGCCTTTGTGGCGTCTCATGTTGTGGTTCCTCAGAAATGTCGCATGCAATTCCCCCACACGTATTTCAAACGTTGAAATCGCACCGTTGGAATTGCAACGTTTTCGGGCGCTGCAGAAAGTTCGGGTACCCGAATTGCATGCGAGTTTTGGTTGATGAGGCGCCCAAGGTGAACTCCTGTGTTCGGTCGTCGTCCCACGACACTGTCCACGACCCCCGGGACGCTTCGACCACCACCCCCACACCCCACAATGCGAAGAGCCTCATAACCTATCCGTATCGTCGTTTCCTATCCGCGTGCACGGCCCGAACTAACTATCGCGACAAGGATCGGCACACGGCACTGTTCAGCGCTCGCAGAGCACGCACACAGGGCATTCCAGCGCGACGCACGCGGCGATAAACACGCACAAGCAACATGAAGGCCCGAGACCTCTCCCCAACGCGCGAGCCTCTCCACACACAGTGCGGGCCCCGAGGATTCTCCTCGGGGCCCGCAGGCTCGGCGCTAGGACGCGCGGCTAGTTTCTTCGGCCGCCGTTATTGTTGCCGCCGCCGGTGTTCCCTCCACCGTTGCCGCCGCCGTTGTTCCCGCCGCCGTTGTTATTGCCGCCGCCGGTGCCGCCGCCGGTGCCGCCGCCGTTACCACCGCCGTTATGATTCCCGCCGCCGTTGTTGCCGCCGTTACCACCGCCGTTGTTGCCGTCCTCGTCGGACTCCTTCGTCGGCTCAGCCGAGGGGGTCGCCTCGGGGGTCGGCGTCGCAGTCGGCTCGGACGAGGACTGCGGGGCCTCGCTCGTCGCGGTCGGCACGGGCGTCGGAGCGTTGTTCTGGACCTTGCGGTTCGACTCGACCTTCCACGGGAAGTCATCGCCCGGCAGGTCCGCGGTCGCCGGCTTCATGTAGTCGATCCACACGTCCACCGGCCAGTCGCCGCCATGGAACTGATCCAGGCCACCCACGTCATCCAAGGGCACAGAGTTACCGTCAGCATCCGACTGGTACATCGACACGGCGGTCACCATGCCGGGCACGAAACCGATGAACTGCGCGGAGAGCTGGTCCGAGGAGGTGCCGGTCTTGCCCGCGGTCACCAGGCGCGCGATCGAATTGTCGACGCGGTTAGCCGTGCCATCACCCTTCGTGACGGCCTCGAGGGCCGGCATGATCGACGAGACCTCCTCGACGTCGAAGACGCGCGTGGGCTCAACGTCGCCCGAGTACACGAGCTTGTTGTGGGAATCCTCAACCTTCTTCACAATGTGCGGAGTGACGCGCTGGCCACCGTTCGCGATCGTCGAGTACGCGGTCGCCAAGTCGATGTTGTGCGGCGAAGAGGGGCCCAGCACGTTGAGGAGCTCATCGTTCAAGCCCACCGTGTCCTCGGGGATGCCCGCGTCGATCGCGGCCTTCATCGTATTCTCCGGCTCCACGTCATCATTGAGTCCCACGAACACCGTGTTCATCGAGTACGCGGTCGCCTTCACGAGGGTGACGTTGCCGAAAGAATAGCCGCCGTCATTCGACACGGGGGTCCCCATACCTCGGAAGTACTGCGGCGACTTACCCGAATAGGTGTCGTACACCGTGCCACCCAGGCGCGCGTTCGCCAGGAGGGCGAACGGCTTAAAGGAAGAACCCGCCATCGCGATATCCTGCGTCACCGCGTTCTGCTGGCGCTTCTCGTAGTCGGCGCCCGCATACTCGGCGAGGATCTCGCCCGTCTCAGGATCCATCGACGACAGGGCGACGTGCTGGTACGTGGGATCCCAGCCATCGACCTCGTTCATGCCCTCGGCGGCGGCGACAGCCTGCTCCTGGTGCTCCTTGTCGATCGTGGAGGTGATACGCAGGCCACCCTGGCCGATCTTGTCCTCGTCGAACTGTCCGGAGGCCAGCAGCTCCTCCTTAACCTGGGCCATCAGGTAGCCGTTCGTACCCGTCATCGACTCGCTATTGAGCGTGTCGGGGTCGATCGTCTCGGGGAACACGGCGGCGTTACGCTCGGACTGGCTCAGCCACCCGTCCTCGACCATAAGGTTCAGGTCACGTTCCCAACGCTCCTTCGCCTTATCCGGGTTCACGGCGGGATCCCACGCGGAAGGCGCGGGAATGACGGCGGCCAACAGTGCAGACTCGGACAGCGTCAGCTGGTCGGCGCCGTGGCCGAAGTAGGCCTGCGCGGCCGCGTCAATGCCGTAGGCGCCACGACCGAAGTAGATCGTGTTCATGTACGCGCCGATGACCTCGTCCTTGGACTTCTCGCGGTTGATCTTAATCGCCAAGACCGCTTCCTTGAGCTTGCCCGTGTACGACGTGGTCTCGCCCATGTAGTAGCGCTCAACGTACTGCTGCGTCAGGGTCGAACCACCCTGGCGCGCGCCGCCGCGCAGGTTGTTGACGAGGGCACGGAAGATGCCCTTCAGGTCGACGCCGTTGTTCGTGTAGAACGTGCGGTCCTCGGAGGCGACGATCGTCCTGGGCACATAGTCGGGCAGGGTCGTCGTGTCGATGATCTGCCTGTTGATGTCGCCGAGGGTGCCCATCTCGGTAGTGCCATCCGAGTAGTAGACGGTGGTCTTCTGCGCGAGCGCCAGGTCATCCGGCGCGGGGATGCTCAGCGTGTTGTACAGGTACAGGAACACGGCCATGCCTGCGATGAAGATACCCAGGAAGATGGTCAGGATTCCGAAGCCAATGCGCTTGACCCAGCGGAAACGCTTCTTCGCGGGACCCTTCTTGTCACTCGACGAGGCCTTGGCGGCCTTCCTCGAGGAGCGCGACGAGCGTCGCGAGGGCAGGGAGTCCCGCCCGGACGCGCTGTGCTTGTCCGGTTCGACGATGTCGTTCCAGCTGGATTTTCCGTTGCTAGTCGCCACGTGTTCGCCCTTTCAGCGGATTGTTGTACCTCTAGGTTAACCATGTTTCCTGAAAGAACCCCAATGTATGAATACAAACACAGGGGGGTGGGTGCGCGTTGCAGCGCACTCACCCCCCTGCCAGCGGTCCTTCAGTGAGGTCGTATTAGGACCACTGCTCCTCGGGACGCCCGGGGGCGGCCCAGAGAGTATGGAAAACACCTTCCTTATCGACCCGGTGGTAGGTATGCGAGCCGAAGAAGTCGCGCTGACCCTGGATGAGGGCCGCGGGAAGGCGCGTCGCGCGAATCTGGTCGAAGTAGGCCAAGGAGGAGGCGAACACGGGGATCGGAACACCCGCGAGGGCCGCCTGAGCCACGACGCGGCGCAGCGCGGGCGTGCACTCCTGGAAGCGGGTCGCGAAGGGCTCGGCGGCCAGCAGCAGCGGCAGGTCGGGGTCGGCCTCGTAGGCGCGCGTGATGTCGTCGAGGAAGGCGGCGCGGATGATGCAGCCCGCGCGCCAGATGCGAGCCAGGGCGCCCTTGTCGATGCCCCACTCGTATTCCTTCGCGCCCGCCTCGATCTCGTCGAAGCCCTGCGAGTAGGCGACGATCTTGGAGGCGAACAGCGCCTGGCGCACGTCCTCGATGAACGCAGCCCGCGCCTCGTCCAACTCGATGACGAGTGCGGTGGCGTTGCCCGCGAGCGCCTGGCCGGCCGCGCGCTGGGCAGGCTCGGAGGACGCGCCGCGCGCGAAGGTCGCCTCGCCGATCGCGGTGACGGGGACGGCCAGGTCGAGGGCGGTCTGCACCGTCCACTTGCCGGTGCCCTTCTGCGAGGCGGCATCCACGATGAGGTCGACGAGGGGCGTGCCGGTCTCGGCGTCCACCTGGCGCAGGACCTCGACGGTGATCTCCATGAGGTAGGAGTTGAGCTCGCCCTCGTTCCAGGCGGCGAAGATGTCGGCAATTTCGGCCGGCGTCGCACCCAGGCCCTCACGCAGGAGGGTGTAGGCCTCGGCGATGACCTGCATGTCCGCGTACTCGATGCCGTTGTGCACCATCTTCACGAAGTGGCCGGCGCCGTTCGCGCCAATGTACGTGGAGCAGGGGACGCCGTCGTAGGTGCCGGCGATGGCCTCGAACATGGGGCCGACGCGGTCGTAGGAGGCGGGGGTGCCGCCGGGCATGATGGAGGGGCCCCACAGGGCGCCCTCCTCACCGCCGGACACGCCCGCGCCCACGAAGTGCAGCCCGCGCTCGGCGGCCCACTTTTCGCGGCGGATCGTGTCGGTAAACAGGGAGTTACCGCAGTCGACGATAATGTCGCCCTCGTCCATGAGGTCGGCGAGCTGGCCCATGACGGCATCCGTCGAGGGGCCGGCCTGGACCATCATGATGGCGACGCGCGGCGTGCGCAGGGAGGCGACGAAGTCCTCGAGCGTGGACGCGGGGACGAAGGTCGCCTCGTCGCCGTGCTCGGCCATGAGCTTGTCGGTGCGCGCGGGCGTGCGGTTGAAGACGGCGGTCGCGTAGCCGTTGCGGGCCAGGTTGCGGGCGAGGTTGGCGCCCATGACTCCCAGGCCGTACACGCCGATGTCGGCGGAGGCCTTCTCGGGGGTGAACGTGCTCATGCGGGGACTCTCCTCACGTATAGGTCAATTGTCACCAGGGTACGTCCGTGGCAGGTGGGCACGCACCGTGCGCGGGCGTGACGATGGTCGCCCCCTCCCGGGCCGAAGGCCCCGCTCGCTCGCGTTTTCGCGGCCCGCCGCGCCTCTAGTCCTGCGCCTCGCGGGCTGCCTTCGCGGCGGCCTTGCGTGCCTTCTTCTCGGCGACCTTGGCCTCCCAGCGGGCCTGCTGCGCCTGATATTCCTCGGCGAGGGCGCGCACGTCCTCCGAGGCCCACCACTCCAGGAGCGCCTCGCGGGCGGCCTCCTCGCCCAGCGGTCCGCGCTCCATGCGCAGCTCCAGCAGGTAGTCGCGGGCGATCTTGACGGCGCGCGAGGGGCGCAGCCCCAGGATGTCCATGATCTGGTCACCGTCGAGGTCTGGGCGGATCGCGTCGAGCTCCTCCTGCTCGCGCAGGGCCCCGATGCGCGCCTCCAGGTCGTCGTAGGCGGCGGACAGGTAGTTGGCCTTGCGGCGGTTGCGGGTCGTGCAGTCGGCGCGCGTGAGGCGGTGGAGACGCTCGAGGAGGTCGCCCGCGTCGGCCACGTAGCGGCGCACCGCGGAGTCGGACCAGGCGGCCTCGCCGTAGCCGTGGAAGCGCAGGTGCAGGGCAACGAGGGTGGAGACGGCCTCGGTCGTCGCCTTGTCGAAGTGGAGGGCCTTCATGCGCTTGCGCGTCATCTTCGCGCCCACGATTTCGTGGTGGTGGAAGGACACGGAGCCGTTCGGCTCGAAGCGGCGCGTCGCCGGCTTGCCGACGTCGTGCATGAGGGCCGCGAAGCGCAGGACGAAGTCGGGGGCCGGGACGGGGCCGTCCGGGCCGGTCTCCAGGTCCATGGCCTGCTCGACGACGGTGAGGGTGTGCTCGTAGACGTCCTTGTGGCGCTTGTGCTCGTCGACCGTGGACACGAGGGCGGCGACCTCGGGCAGGACGATGTCGGCGACGCCCGTGTGCACCATCAGCTCGATGCCGCGGCGCGGGTAGGGGGAGATGATGAGGCGCTCAAGCTCGGCGCGGATGCGCTCGGCGGACACGATGTCCAGGCGCGAGGCCATGGTCTCCATCGCGTTCATGACGTCCAGGTCGACGTCGAGGCCCAGCTGGGCGCTAAAGCGCGCGGCGCGCATGATGCGCAGCGGGTCGTCGTCGAAGGACTGCTCGGCGGACACGGGGGTGCGCAGGTTGCCGTCCGCGAGGTCTGCCAGGCCGCCGCACGGGTCGACGAGGGCCATCTGCGGCAGGCGCATCGCCATGGCGTTAACCGTGAAGTCGCGGCGCGTCAGGTCGCCTTCGAGCGTGTCGCCGAAGGTCACCTCCGGCTTGCGCGAGCCGATCTCGTACTCGTCGGTGCGATACGTCGTCACCTCGACGATCAGGTCGCCTCGGCGACCCCCAATCGTTCCGAACTCCTTGCCAATGTCCCACGTCGCGTTACCCCACTGGGCCAGAAGCTCCTCGGTGCGTTCGGGACGCGCGGAAGTCGTCATGTCGAAGTCGTGTGGCGTCACCCCCAGGAAGGCATCGCGCACGGGCCCGCCGACGAGCGCGAGCTCCTCCCCGGCCTCGTCGAAAATCGTGCCGAGTTCCATAATCGCGGGCGGGAGCGCCGCAAACGTCCTCGTGGCGTTCGCCATGAGGGTAGGAATGTCCGTCGTTCCGGCGTTTTGCGCGGTCACGGGGCCGTTGATCGGGGAAGCTGACTGGGTACTCATCGCCCCTAAGCATGCCAGGAAAGCGCCCTGGCCGACTACCGGGGGCCGCCCACCGGCTAAAGTGGAGTCATGCCTGCACGTTCCGTTGACCGCCGAGCCGGGGTTCCCAGACCCCCGCGTCGGTCCGCTTCCGTGCGCCAAGGCCGCTCTCACCTGCCGATTTCCGCGGAAACCAGCGCGGGCGGCATCGTCGTCGATGTACGTGACGGAATTCCCTATGCGGCGCTGATCGCTCGACGCAATCGCGCGGGCCGCGTCGAGTGGTGCCTACCCAAGGGGCACCTGGAGGGGTCCGAGACTCCTCAGCAGGCCGCACTGCGCGAGGTCGCCGAGGAAACCGGCATCCACGGGCGCATCATCCGCCACCTCGCCTCCATCGACTACTGGTTCTCCGGCAACGACCGCCGCGTCCACAAGGTCGTCCATCACTACCTGATGGGGTATGAGTCCGGCACGATCACCGTGGAGGGGGACCCGGATCACGAGGCCGAGGCTGCCGCGTGGGTTCCCCTGCGCGACGTGTCGCGCCAGCTGGCCTACCCCAACGAGCGCCGCATCGTGCGCATCGCCCTCGATCTGCTCTACCGGGATAGCCGTGGCTAGGCGCGGGGTGTGGGTGGCCGCCGCGTGCGCGGC
>NZ_ALIY01000025.1:0-11928 GCF_000283035.1 Actinomyces sp. ICM58 | reverse complement strand
ATACCCCAAGTGCTCGGTCAGCTCCGCGGTCAACCCGCGCTCCAAGGCCTCCTTGAGCAACGCCGGCAACAAGCCCTGACTGCCCGTCATCTCGACCTCGCCAGCATCAAGACGCTCAAACAACGCATCCAACGCCCCCGAGCGACGCAGCTCCTCCACCGTCTCACGCCCACTAGCGCGAGCCGCAACAACATCATCATCATTCATCATGCATCAATCCTTTCAAACAAAAGACGGATACACAGACAATTAAACACGCCCCCGCGCAGATCTGCGCGTGGGGAATGAAACACGACCCGCGAGGTACGGACAGGGGGCGAGACTGCGGCGCCGAGCGCAGCTTGCCGTATGGACACCAGAAAGCGGACAGGCCAAGTAGCGATGTGAAGTCCTGCGGAGCGTCGCCGACACGAAGTGCCCCATGATCCTCATCTCCTGCACCGATCTGAGACGGGCGCTGTCACAAACTCCCGTTACGTGGACCGCCCCTGCGTGACCTGCGCGAAGGTGGAGATACTGGGGTCATGAACGCACGAACGAACATCGCCCGTCGCATGTGCGGGTCCATTCGTGCCCGAATGTGCAGCTGACGCCGACGTCCACCATTCCCCAGGCTTCCACCCGCCACCACACCGGCAGCCAACGCGCGCCCAGGCGGGTCAGTGCCCCAACACGAGAGTCCCAACGTGCCCTTCTCTGACGACGACTACGCCTGTCCCTGCACCCACGATCACGAGCCCACGCTCCTGTCCTTCGAGGTCATGCCCCCGCGCAAGCCCTCCCTCGAGGCCCCCTTCTGGGACACGGTCGACCGTCTCCTCCAGGTCCGCCCCGACTTCATGTCCGTCACCTACGGCGCCGGCGGCAAGGACCGCCACAACGCCCGCTCAACGGTCCACCGCCTCGTGCGCGACACGCCGATCCAGCCGATCGCGCACCTGACCTGCGTCGGTAACTCGACCTCAGAGGTCGTCTCCACCGTCTACGACTACCTCGACTCGGGCGTGCGCACCTTCCTCGCTCTGCGCGGTGACCCGCCCGTCGGACAAGAAGACTGGACCCCCGGACCCGGTGGCGTCGCCAGCGCTACGGAACTCATCCACCTCATTCGCACCGTCGAAAAGCGCCGCTGCAACGCCCACCCGGGCGAGGCCCTACGCTCCGCCTTCAAGCCTCTGACGATCGCGGTCGCGGCATTCCCCGCCGGTAACCCCGCCGCCGGGACGACCCCGCAGCAGGAGGTCGAGCGCCTCCTCGTGAAGCAGGCAGCGGGCGCTTCCTTCGCGATCACACAGCTCTTCTGGGAGGCCGACGTCTACGCGTCCTTCGTCGAGCTAGCGCGCCGCGCCGGCGTCACCATCCCGATCGTCCCGGGCCTGCTGCCCGCGACCGATCCGGCCCGCCTGCGCCGCGTCCAGGACCTGACCGGCATCGAGGTCCCCGAATACCTCCTGACGACGCTGGCCGACTACCCCCACCAGGATGCGCGCGACGAGTTCGGCGCTGTCTTCGGCTCGCGCCTCGTCCACTCTGTCCTGGATGCGGGCGCCCCCGGCGTCCACCTCTACACCTTCAACAAGGCCAAGCCCGTCCTCGACATCCTTGCCCTCATGGGCGTGACGCCGGACCCGCAGTGGTCCCCGACCTCACACCCCTTCACGCGCAACTGAGCGCACCCCTTCAATCCACCCCGCGGCCGGGTGCGGGCCACGCCCGCGTGCGCCGCACGAGTAGCACACCCAAGGAGAACACCATGTCCGCTGCCCCCGCGCAGTTCCCCACCGCCACGATCCTGGCCTATCCCCGTATCGGCCGCGGCCGCGAGCTCAAGCGCGCCCTCGAGGCCCGCTGGGCCGGGCGCATCACCGAGGCCGAGCTGATCCAGGCCGCCAACGATCTGCGCAAGGAGAACCTCGCGCGCCTCGTCGAGCTCGGCCTGAACCCCTCCGATGCGTCCCTGGCCGACGCGCCCTCCCTGTACGACCACGTCCTGGACGCCACGATCCTCCTGGGTGCCATCCCGCCGCGCTTCGCCGGCCGGCAGGGCCTCGACCTCTACTTTGCGCTCGCCCGCGGCGACGACAAGGTCGGCCCCGAAGAGATGACGAAGTGGTTCGACACGAACTACCACTACCTCGTTCCCGAGATCGGCCCCGACACGCCCCTGCGCTTCGCCGACGACACGATCACCCGCCGCTTCACCGACGCCCGCGAGTGGGGCTACGTGACCCGCCCCGTCCTGGTCGGCCCCGTCACCTACCTGGCCCTGGCCAAGGCCGACCCGGCCACCCCCGACTTCGACCCGCTCACCCGCATCGACGAGGCCGTGGACGCCTACGCGCAGGCCCTGGCCTCCCTGCACGCCGCGGGCGCCCCCTGGGTGCAGCTCGATGAGCCGGCCCTCACCTCCGACAACCTCTCGCGCAGCCGCGCCGAGCTGGGGGAGCTTGCGGCCCGCGTCTACAAGCGCCTCGCCGCCGCAACCGAACGCCCCCAGATCCTGCTCACCACCCCCTACGGTGACGCCTCCCGCGCGGCGGGCGCCCTGGCTAAGACGGGCGTCGAGGCCCTCCACGTCGACACGCTGCGTGGCTCGCTGCCGACGGGCGCGGACCTGTCCGGCGTCACCCTCGTCGTCGGCGCCGTCGACGGCCGCTACATCTGGCGCGCCGACCTGGCCCAGCTGCGCGAGACCCTCAAGGCGGCGCAGGCCCTGGGCGCCGCACGCGTCACCGTCGCCACCTCCAACTCCCTCCAGCACGTGCCTCACGACACGGCGCTGGAGACCTGGGATGACGCGACGCTCAATGAGAACCTGCACGCCTGGCTGGCCTTCGCCGACCAGAAGGTCGCAGAGGTCGTCACCCTGGCCCGCGGCCTGGACGAGGGCTGGGAGGCCATCGACCCCAAGGTCGCCGAGGCAACCCGCGTCCTCAAGCAGCGCGCAGCCGCCCCCGGCGTCGTGCGCCCCGAGGTCCGCAGCCGCACCGCCGCCCTGACCGAGGCCGACCGCACCCGCGAGCCCTACCTCGAGCGCGAAGCCGCCCAGACCGAGCGCCTGCACCTGCCCCCGCTGCCCACGACGACGATCGGCTCCTTCCCGCAGACCACCGAGATCCGCAAGGCCCGCGCCGCCAACGCGCGTGGCGAACTCTCCGACGCGGACTACGAGGCACGCATGCGAGAAGAGATCGCCTCGGTGATCACCCTCCAGGAGGAGCTGGGCCTGGACATGCTCGTCCACGGCGAGGCCGAGCGTAACGACATGGTGCAGTACTTCGCTGAGCTGCTCGACGGCTTCGCGGCCACACGCAACGGCTGGGTCCAGTCCTACGGCTCGCGCTGCACGCGCCCGTCCATCCTGTGGGGCGACGTTTCCCGTCCCGCCCCCATGACCGTGGGGTGGACCACTTACGCCCAGTCGCTGTCCGACAAGCCCGTCAAGGGCATGCTCACCGGCCCCGTCACCATCATCGCGTGGTCCTTCCCGCGCAACGACCTGCCGCTCGGCGAGATTGCCGACCAGATCGGCCTGGCCCTGCGCGACGAGGTCGCCGACCTCGAGGCCGCCGGCATCGCCGCCATCCAGGTCGACGAGCCCGCCCTGCGTGAGCTCCTGCCCCTGGACACCGACCGCCACGCCGACTACCTGAACTGGTCCGTGGGATCCTTCCGCCTGGCCACCTCCAGCGTGCGTCCCGACACTCAGATCCACACCCACCTGTGCTACTCCGAGTTCGGCCAGATCATCGACGCCATCAAGGGCCTGGACGCCGACGTGACCTCGATCGAGGCGGCGCGCTCCAAGATGGAGGTCGTCCCCGAGCTCGCCGAGGCTGGCTTCGACCACGGCATCGGCCCCGGCGTGTGGGACATCCACGCCCCCCGCGTGCCCAGCACCGAAGAGCTCGCCGAGCTCATCGGACTGGCCGCTGACGCCGTGCCGGTCTCGCGCCTGTGGGTCAACCCCGACTGCGGCCTCAAGACCCGCGGCTACGAGGAAACGAAGGCGTCGCTGGACAACCTTGTCTCCGCTACTCGACAAGTGCGTGCCCAGCGCGGCCTGGAGAGTTGAGGCTTCTTCTAGGCGATAGGTGAGGGGCGGGACCCGTTGGTCCCGCCCCTTTCCGTCTGCCCACCACGCGGACACCTCTGTTACACAATCTCATTTCGTGGACACGGTGTTGCCCGGATGGAAATCGTCCGACAGACTAGAGCCATGACGACCTTCGCGAACCCCATGTGCTGCCCCTCCGGCGGCATGATGTCGCGAATGTGTATGTGATTGACGCCCCAGATACCCCTGTCAATCACCGCCGCAGTGATATACCCACGCCGATAGTGGGAGTGCGGCCCCGAAGAATCGGATACACCCATGACCCTCGTCAACACCCCCGTCTCCTCCGTCCGCGCCGCCGACGACCGCCCCACCTCCTACGAGGAATTCCTTGATGTCCTCGCCGGCCTGCGCCTGAGCTCCTCCCGCATCGACATCGACATCGACCGCGGACAGGTCACCCTCGACGGCAGCGACGCCGGGCTCTCTGCCAAGGAACACGACCTCCTGGCCCATCTGGCATCCAACGCCGACCGCGCCGTCACCCGCGACGAGCTCTTCGCGTCCGTGTGGGCCGACTCTGAGCTCGGAGCCGACTCGCGCACCGTCGACGCCCACATCCGACGCCTGCGCAAGAAGCTCTCCATCCTGCCCGACCTCATCTCGACGGTGCGCGGCCAAGGCTACCGCTTCAACTCCACGCCCGCAGTGCGCGTGCGCGTCACCCGCCCCGTCGCCCTCGCCGCCTGATCCCCTCCGCGCCGCGGCCCCGCCGCCACACCCGACCCGGCCACCGCCCGCACTGCCCATGCGACAATCCGGGGCGGCTCCCATCCCGGACACGTGCCCGCGGACAGCAACAAAAGAGAGGGGCCACGGCCTCGTCCATCGAAGCCGCGCCCCTCTGCGACGCTGAGCCCTCTCTTAGATCACGAGCCGCGTGATCTCAGAATCCAACGGCAGCTCCTCCACGTGCAGGGGAGAGGCCTCCATCCGATGACGCAACCCGTCGATATCATCCGGGTTCGTCAGATCAATACCCACCAGGGCCGGCCCCAGCTCGCGGTTATTCTTCTTCGTGTACTCGAAGTGCACGATATCGTCCGCGGGACCCAGCACATCCTCCAGGAACATGCGCAGCATGCCCGGCTGCTGCGGGAACGTCACGAGGAAGTAGTGACGCAGCCCCTCGTGGCGCAGAGAACGCTCCATGACCTCCGCGTAGCGCGTCAGGTCGTTGTTGCCGCCCGACACGACGCACACGATCGCGCCGTCGGAGCGGCCCAGCAGGGCCTTGCGATCCGCCGGATCCGTCAGGTACACGTGAGCGGCCGTCGAAGCGAGGGCGCCTGCGGGCTCGGCGATGACGCCGTCGGATTGGTACAGCTCCAGCATTTCCGTGCACACCGCGCCCTCGGGCACGACCAGCACACAGTCGACGAACTGCGAGGCGATATAGAAAGGCAGCGCGCCCGCCCGGCCCACCGCCGTACCGTCCACGAAGGGATCGACCTTCGCCAGCGACATCGGCTGACCCGCCTCCAGAGCAGCATGCATGGACGCCGCACCCGCGGGCTCCACGCCGATGATTCGCACCTCTGGGCGGTGAGCGCGCAGCCACGTCGCGATGCCCGCCACGAGGCCGCCGCCACCCACGGGGACCAGCACGGCGGCAGTGTTCTCGGGCATCTGCTCCTCAAGCTCCACGCCGATCGTGCCCTGCCCGGCAATGGTGTAGGGATCGTCGTAAGGGTGAACGTAGGTGCGGCCCGTCGCGCGCGCCGCCTCCTGCGCCAGCGCGTTGGCACGGTCGAAGGTGCCGTCCACAATCACCTGCTCGACCCACGTCCCACCGATCGTCGCGATGCGGCGGCGCTTCTGGCGGGGCGTATTCGAGGGCAGATAAATGGTTCCGCGCACGCCCAGGTGCGCGCACGCGTAGGCCAGGCCCTGAGCGTGGTTACCGGCCGACGCGCACACGACGCCGCGCTCGCGCTCGGCGGGGGACAGGAGCGACATGCGGGCGTAGGCGCCGCGCACCTTGAAGGAACGGCACTTTTGCTGGTCTTCACGTTTGAGCAGAATATCGACGCCGGCCTCGGAGGAGAGGCGCTCGGAGCGCTCCAGGTTCGTGCGCACGGCCACCCCGTCGAGGGCGGCCGCGGCCTGCTGGATGTCCTTGGGCGTGGTCACGTGAGAACTAGCGGGCATGAAAACTCCTTCCAATACCCCTCCAGTGTAGTAGTCGCCACCGCAGGTGCGACCCACCCAACCGTATGACGAGTCGCGCACTACCATGGGGAGCGTGAAAACTTTGAAAGATCCCCTGGTCTGGATCGACTGCGAAATGACTGGCCTGGACGTCGAGCGTGACGCCCTTATCGAGGTGGCGGTCGTGGTCACCGACGGCGACCTGCGGATCGTCGACCCCGGCATGGACGTCCTTATTACGCCCCCCGAAGCCGCCCTGGAGAACATGAACGACTTCGTGCGCGCCATGCACACCTCCTCCGGGCTGCTCGAGGACCTCAAGACCGACGCCGTGTCGATGGAGGAGGCGACCGAGCAGGTCCTGTCCTACATCAAGCGTTTCGTGCCTCAGGAGGGCAAGGCGCTCCTGGCGGGCAATTCGGTGGGCACCGACAAGATGTTCCTCGAGGCGAACATGCCTTCCGTCATCAACCACCTGCACTACCGCCTCGTGGACGTGTCCTCCATTAAGGAGCTTGCAAAGCGCTGGTACCGTGCGGCTTTCACCGAGTCGCCGGATAAGCACGGCGGCCACCGTGCCTTGGCCGACATCCTCGAGTCCATCCAGGAGCTGGAGTACTACCGTCGCGTTCTCTTCCCGGCTGAGCCGGTGACGACGGATCGCGCACGCGAGGTGGCTCGCGAGGTCGTCGCTCTCGGCATTCCCACCATGGGTGAGGCGGCCGAGGCCTGATTCCTCGTCCTATTCGCGTGAGGCGGCATCCCGGTGCGGGGTGCCGCCTTTTCGCATGCGTGCACGGTGTTCGCGCGTCCACAGGCACCGATCTGTGTCGGGGATTATCCACAGGGGTCGCATCGGCGCGTCGGCTATCCACAGGTGCTCTGCGTTCGCTTGCTCGGCGGGCAGGTACGGGGGTTTCCTGGACGCATCCGGCACTCGCCGGGGACAAGCGGAAAGGGAAGCAATGATGCAGGATATTTCGACGACCCTGAAGGGGCGTATCGGCTCGGTCCCGACGATGAAACATATCAAGGGAGACACGTGTGTGACGACGTTTCGCCTGGCGATTCCCCGCTGGCGTTTTACGGTCGATGCGCGCACGGGCAACGCCTCCTACGTGGAGGACGGGGCCTACTGGTACACGATTGAGACGTGGGACAAGCTGGCCGACAACGTGGTTCGCTGCTGCTGCAAGGGCGATCCGGTGATCGTGGTGGCCCGACCTGTCCCGAACGCGTGGGTGGACGCGAACGGGCAGATTCGCTCCTCCATCGTCTTCCGGGCGAGTGCGGTCGGGCACGACATGGCGAAGGGCACGTCGCGGTACACGAAGAACGGGGCTCATTCGACGCAGGAGCCGACTGCCGGCAGCCCGGATGATCCTTTTTCGACGAGGCCGGGGCAGGCCTCGCCCGATGAGCGAGGGAACGGGGCGGCGGGGTTCGCCCCCGCGGAGCTGGGGGAGCCCCACGGGGAGGGCGCGACCGACGCGCTGGGAGCGGAGCCCAAAGGAGCGGGTGCGCCAGCCTGCGTGTCCGTCGATGCACCAAGCGCTGCGCCCGGTTTCGATCGGGGAGCGCCGTCCCTTGCGATCCAGCCCGACGTCGAGTCTCACGCGAATGACGGGCGCGGGCCCGCTGAGCGCTCTGGCCCCCTCCTTCACATGCACGACGGGCCCGAGGAGCAGTCCTCGGACCCGTGTATGAGCGTGGTGTCGCGCTTTGATTATTCGGCTGTGGAGCACACCCCGGAGCCACCCGATGAACAGGAGGGGGATGTGCCGGGCGACTGTTAGGCGGGCGCGTGAGAGATGATCACCTGCGCGATGGCGCTAGGGCCGTCGTGGCTGATGGAGACGAAGACGCGCCAGGTGGAGGCCGCCCCCAGCGATTCCTCGCACGCGGCCCAGACGCGGCCGTGCAGGGCGATCGCGGGGCGATCCCACTCGTCGTGGACCACCTCAATCTCGCGCCAGTCCACGTCGTCGGTGCCGATGAGGGGAGGGCGTCCATAGAGGGCGGAGGACCACGCCTTGACGAAGGCCTCCTTCGCGGCCCACAGGCCGCCCGCGTGACGGGCCACTGCCTCCTCGAATCGGGCGGAACCGGGCTGTGCGCCCGAGGTGGCGGCGGCGCGGGCGCGGATCCGGCGGGCCTCCCGGGGCGTCAGCACGCCCGCTAGGAAGGCCGAGCCCGGCTCCCTCACCTGAGCGGCAAACTCAGGGAGGGACACCAGGTCAACGCCGAGCCCGCGCATCGCTCACTTGCCTTCCGGCAGGTGGTAGAAGCCGTCCTCGCCGAGGCGTGCGTTCGGATCCAGCAGGATCGCTGCCTCGACCTCGTGCGCGTCACCCGCGACGCCGGCGGCCGGGTCGTCGGGCAGGCGGCGGCCCTCCACCGAGGTGAACAGCGGGGCGTGGCCCAGCATGCCCATCTCGATGTGACGCTGGCCGTTGCGCAGGCGACGGTCGGAGGCGGCGCGCCAGGCGTGAAGCGCCTCGCGTCCGGCCTCGCGCTCCACGATGGCCTCGAAGGCCGCCGGGTTGACCAGGGCCAGGAAGCCGGAGACGTGACCGAAGCCGAGCGACGTTGCGAACGCCGCGCGCACCGGACCACGCGAGTTCAGGTTCAGCGGGGAACGCAGCCACACGAGCGGGCTGTACTGCTCCATCGCGTCGTCGACGCAATCCAGCGCGACGTTCGCGGGGATCAGGCCCGTGCGGAACACGTCGATGATGCCGCCGACCTGGAACACGCAGGCGCCACCCTTCGCGTGACCCGTGAGGGTCTTTTGCGAGATGACGAGCAGCGGGTTACCGGGGGTGCGGCCCAGCGCCTTGCCGACGCGGGTGTGCAGGTCCGACTCGTTGGGGTCGTTGGCGTTCGTGGACGTGTCGTGCTTGGACACGAAGGCCACGTCGTCGATACCCACGCCGAGCTCGCCGAGGTTACGGGCGATAGCCGAGTCGGCTCCGCCGCGCGCCACAGCGAGGGCACCCAGGCCGGGGGCCGGGATCGAGGTGTGCGCGCCGTCGCTGAAGGTCTGCGCGTGCGCGACGACCGCCAGGACCGGCAGGCCCATCTCGAGGGCCACCGAGCCGCGGGTCAGCAGCACGGTGCCGCCTCCCTGCGCCTCGACGAAGCCGCCGCGGCGGCGGTCGTTGGCGCGCGAGACGAAGCGCGAGGAGATGCCGCGGGCGAGCAGCTCATTCGAGTTCGCCGTCGCGTTCATCGCGCCGAAGCCCACGATGGACTCGACCTGAATGTCGTCGATGGCGCCAGCCACGACGAAGTCGGCCTTGCCGGCCTTGATCTTGTCGAGGCCTTCCTCGATGGACACCGCGGCGGTCGCGCAGGCGCCAACCGGGTTGATCATCGAGCCGTAGCCGCCCACGTAGGACTGCATGGTGTGGGCCGCGACCACGTTGGGCAGGGTCTCCTGCAGGATGTCCTGCGGGTAATCCTCACCCAGGAAGCGGTCGACGAACAGCTTGTGCATCGAGCGCATGCCACCAAAGCCGGTGCCCTGCGTGGAGGCAACGGTCGCCGGGTGAACGACGCGCAGCAGCTCGGCGGGGCTGAAGCCGGCGGACACGAAGGCATCCACGGCCGAGACCAAGTTCCACACGGCGATCGGGTCGATGGAGTCCAGCATCGAGGCCGGGATGCCCCAGCGAGCCGGATCGAAGTCCGTGGGGAACAGGCCGCCGATGCGGCGGTTGAGGGTCGCGCGGCGAGGCACGCGCACCTGGGCGCCGGACTTGCGGGTCACCTGCCACTCACCGAACGCGGTCTGCTCGACCACGGTGAACTGCGGGTCGGCCTCCGCGTAGGAGCGGGCCTCGGCCTCGTCCTCGACCGTGAACGTGATGTCGCGGTCCAGGAAGACCATCGCGGACTCGGGCGTGTAGCCGTCGTGCAGCGGGCCGTCGTCGTGGAAGAAACGCACGCCGGAACGGGCCACGACCTCGTCGCGGTAGCGCTCGAAGATCTCCGACTCGGGGACCAGCTGGTCGTCCTTGTCGTACCAGCCACCCACCGGGGTGTCCGACCACGTCAGCAGGCCGGTCATCCATGCCAGCTCGAGCACGCCCGCGGGGGTCAGCTCGACGCTGCCGTCGGTGTGGATGCCGAGCTCGGCCTGGACGCGGGTACGAGCGCTGCCCCACGGGCCAACCTCGCCGTGACCGACGATGACGACCGTGTCGGCCAGCGACGCAGAGGTGTGACCCCACTGCGAGGGTTCGACGTGGGGGACGGCGACCTGGGAGGGCGAGGGCAGCGCGGAGACGGTCGCGACCGGCTCGGCGGCGTCGGCCTCGGGGGCTCCGACCTCGACCTGGGCGCGCAGGGCACGCAGGTCGATGGAGGAGTCCAGGCCTCCGGTCAGGTCGGCGTCCACCGGGGCGGTGGCCGCCTGGGCGCGAACCTCGGGGCTCGACAGCTTGAGCAGCTGCTCAGCCATTTCCTCGGTCGACCAGGTGCGAACGCCCGCGGCCTCAACGGCGGCGACCATCGGGTCGTTGCCGCCCATCAGGCCGGTGCCGCGCACCCAACCGATACGCGGGTGGGCAATCGACACGCGCGAACCCCAGATCGGCTCGGCGGCCCAGCGTGTCGCGATCGCGTCGAAGGAGGCCTTGGCCTCGGCGTAGGCGCCGTCACCACCGAAGATGCCTCGGTTCGGGGAACCGGGCAGCACGACGTGCAGGCGGTGGTCGGCGTGCGTGTCGGAGCCGATCGCGCACAGGCCAGCGATGGAACGCTCGACGCTCCACAGCAGCAGGCGCAGCTGGTTCTCCGACGCCGGGCCCGCGTCGGCCAGCGTGCCGGAGACACGCGGGGCCGCGAAGGGATAGAACAGCGTCGGGACCAGGGCTTCCTTGGTCACCTTCACATCGGCGCCCACGGACTTGGTCTGCTCGGTGCCGATCCACTCCACGAGCGCGTCCACGTCGCGGTAGGAGGCCAGGTTCGCGGGAACCAGCCACAGCTTCGCGCCGCCCGCGGCGTGCGTGCGGTAGAGCTCCTTGGCGAAGGCCAGGCGCGAGGCGGAAATCGACGAGGAGGTCGCGATGACGGTTGCACCACCGGCGAGCAGACCGCCCACGACCGCGCCGCCGATGGAGGCGGGGGTCATGCCGGTGACCACGGCGACGTCACCGGCGTAGGGCAGCTCCTCAGAGGAGGACAAAGCGTCGGCCGCGATCTGGTCGAGGCGAGCGGCGCGATCGGCGTCGCCCTCGGCGCGCAGGCGGTTCGCCCAGTACGAGGCCTGCTCAGCCACAGCGCGGCCGGTTCCCACGAAGGACGCGCCCTCGGCGAGGGTGCCTTCGGCCACGAAGCGGGCGACGTCCTCACGGGCGGACGCCCAGCGATCGTCCAGCAGGACGGCGCGCGCGGCGTTGAAGCGAGGCTCGACCAGGTCGACCCAGCCCGACCCCAGCTCGGCGGCGACCGCGTCGATGACGCGTGCGTCGTCGGAGGAGTCCTCGCCCGTGGGGGCGGGGGCGTTCAGGCCCAGTTCGGACAGGATCGTGCGAGCGGCCTTGGCCAGGACGCCGTCTTCGCCCGTCACGGACGCGGCGTAGGCGTCCAGGGCGGCGGAATCGACCACGCCGCCGCCGGCGGAACCGCCGGCGCTCGGCAGGGAGACGGCG
>NZ_ALIY01000024.1:0-16197 GCF_000283035.1 Actinomyces sp. ICM58 | reverse complement strand
CAGGCCGGGGGTCTGCGCTGCGCGCTCGCCAACCAGGACAATGCCGCCGGAGAGGGACTCGGCCAGGTCGGCGTAAGCGCCACCCGCCGCGATCGCGTCGACGACGCCGGGCTCGGCGCCGGGGGCCGCGTGCAGGACCCGCGCGTTCATCTTGCGCGAACCGTTGGAGGTGAAGGGCGCGACCGTGGCGACCGTCAGGCCCGACTTGCGCGTGGCCTTACGCAGGCGCAGGAACATGGCGCCGCATTCGTCCTCGGGCTCGAGGGCGACCAGCAGCACCTGCCCGGCGCTCTCCAGATCGGAGTACGTGACATCGAGGCCGGAGCCGGCCACGTGGGAAGCCAGGAAGGAGCGCTCCTCCTCGGAGGAGGGACGGGAACGGAAGTCGATCGAGTCGGAGCCGACGACCGTGCGCGCGAACTTCGACCATGCCCAGGCGTCCTCGAAGGTGAGGTGGCCGCCGGGCAGGAAGCCCACGGACGACCCCGCCTGCTCCAGGCCCTCGCGGACGCGGTCGAGCGCGTCGGACCAGGAGGTGGGGACCAGCTTGCCGTCCTCACGCACGAGCGGGTAGGTCAGGCGATCAACCTTGTCCCATTCGAAGGCGAAGCGGTCCTTGTCGGTGATCCACTCTTCGTTGACCTCGGGGTCGTTGCCGCTCATGCGACGAACGACCTCGCCGCGGCGCACGTCCTGGCGGATCGCACTGCCCGACGCGTCGTGCTCGGTCACGGACGCCGTCGACACGAGGTCGAAGGGACGTGCGCGGAAGCGGTAGGACGCTGCGGTCAGGGCGCCGACCGGGCAGATCTGGATGATGTTGCCCGAGAAGTAGGACGCGAAGGCACGGCCCGACACGTCGCGCTCGGCGACGGAGAGCTCACCCTCGTTGATCGATCCGACGATCGCGTCGGTGCCGAACGGGGACGACAGGGACGAGGTCGAGGCCTCCTTGGCCTTCGGGTCGAAGAAGTCCAGGGTGGTCGTGTCGAATCCGCCGACCTGCTCGCCCATGAAGTAGTGGTGCTCCGTGGGGGCGGTGCCGCCGCCACGCCCCTGCAGGTCCATGAACACGTCGCCCGAGATTTCCTTACCGAAGCGCACGCAGCGCTGGCACAGGATGCAGCGCTCGCGATCGAGCAGGATCTGGGAGGTCAGGCGCAGCGGCTTCTTAAAGGTGCGCTTGGCGTCCGTGAAGCGGGACTTGCCGCGGCCCTCCGTGAGCGCCTGATTCTGCAGGGGGCACTCGCCGCCCTTGTCGCAGACCGGGCAGTCCAGCGGGTGGTTGATGAGCAGGAACTCCATGACGCCGCGCTGGGCGCGGTCGACCACCTCGGAGGTGTGCTGGGTCTTGACGACCATGCCCGGGGTGACGGCCTGCGCACACGAGGGCTGGGGCTTGGGCATGAAGCGCAGCTCGCCCGTGTTGCGGTCGGGCATGCCGACCTCGACCAGGCACTGGCGGCACGCGGCCACGGGGGCCAGCAGCGGGTGGTCGCAGAAACGCGGGATCCGGATGCCGGCCTGCTCGGCCGCGCGGATCACGAGCGTGCCCTGGGGGACAGAAACCTGAACGTCGTCGATGGTGACGTCGATCATGTTGGGCGCGTCGCTCATCGGCCACCTCCTCGCGCGTAGTTAGCGGACGCCTCGTAGGGGAAAAGCTCGCGGGCGGGCGTGGTCAGGCCGGCCTCGAACTCGTCGCGGAAGCGCTTGATGCCCGACATGATCGGGGTTGCTGCGGCGTCGCCGAGCGGGCAGAAGCTGCGGCCCGCGATGTTGTGTGCGATCTCGTCGAGCAGGTCGACGTCGCCGGGGCGGCCCTCGCCTCGCTCGAGGCGCAGCATGATCTGCTTCATCCAGTAGGTGCCTTCGCGGCAGGGCGTGCACTTACCGCAGGACTCGTGCTGGTAGAACTCGGACCAGCGGGTGATGACGCGGACCACCGAGACGGTCTCGTCGAACACCTGCAGGGCACGCGTGCCCAGCATCGAACCGGCCGCGCCCACGGACTCGTAGTCCAGGGGCGTATCCAGCTCGTCTTCAGTGAAGATCGGCGTGGAGGAACCGCCGGGGGTCCAGAACTTCAGCTGGTGGCCCTCGCGGATGCCGCCCGCCATCTCGATAAGCTCGCGCATCGTGATGCCGAAGGGGGCCTCGAACTGGCCGGGGTGCGCCACGTGGCCCGACACGGAGAAGATGCCGTGGCCCTTGGACTTCTCGGTACCCATCGAGGCGAACCACTCGGGGGAGTTGCGGAAGATGCCCGCCACCTGAGCGATGGTCTCCACGTTGTTGACGACCGTGGGACGGGCGTACAGGCCGGCGACCGCGGGGAACGGGGGCTTGAGGCGCGGGTGGCCTCGGCGTCCCTCGAGGGAGTCCAGCAGGGCCGTCTCCTCACCGCAGATGTAGGCGCCGGCGCCCGCGTGGGCGGTAATGCGCAGGTCGCCGAGCACGCCGGCCTCGGTCGCCTCGCGCACGGCCTGCAGCAGGCGACGGTACACGTGGGTGACCTCGCCGCGCAGGTAGACGAACGCGTGGTCGCAGCCGATCGCGCGCGACGTGATCGCGATGCCCTCAATAAGGACGTGCGGGTTGCCCATGATGAGCGGGATGTCCTTGCAGGTGCCCGGCTCGGACTCGTCGGCGTTCACCACGAGGTAGCGGGGACCGCCGTCGGCCGGGGGCAGGAAGGACCACTTAAGGCCCGACGGGAAGCCTGCGCCACCGCGGCCTCGCAGGCCCGAGTCCTTGACGGCCTGCACGATGTCGGCGGGCTCCATGGTCCGGGCCTTTTCGAGGCCCTGGTAGCCGCCGCGGCCACGGTAGGAGTCCAGCGTCCAGGAACGCTCCTCTCCCCACCCGTTGGTGAGGATCGGGGTCAGCGGCCCGGGCGCAACGTATGCGGTGCTCACTTCGCCTTCACTCCCTTCTTATTCGAGGCCTTCGTGGGGGCCTGATCGGCGGCCTTGTCAGCCACCGGCTCGGTCCAGCCGTTCGCCGCTGCAATCTCGCGGCCCAGCAGGGTCGAGGGGCCAGCGGAGGGGCCCTCGTCCTCGTGGCCGTCCAGGAAGCCGGCCAGGACGCGCTCGTTCTCCTTGAAGGTGGGGCCCACGACAGGTCCGCGCGTCGGGTGGATGTCGCGGCCGGCCTGGATGTCCTCGATCATTGCCAGGGCCGATTCGGGGCTCTGGTTGTCGAAGAATTCCCAGTTGACCATGACGACAGGCGCGTAGTCGCACGCCGCGTTGCACTCGATGCGTTCGAGCGTGATCTTTCCGTCTTCGCTGGTCTCGTCGCTGCCAACGCCGACCTTCTCGGAGACCTTGTCCCAGATCTCGTCGCCGCCCATGACGGCGCACAGCGCGTTCGTGCACACGCCCACCAGGTAGTCGCCGGTGGGGTGGCGCTTGTACTGCGTGTAGAAGGTCGCGACGGCGCTGATCTCGGCGCGGGGCAGGTCCAGCGTGGCGGCGATGAAGTCAATGCCGTCCGGGCTGACGTAGCCGTCGACGGACTGGATCAGGTGCAGCATCGGCAGCAGCGCGGAGCGCGAGTGACCGTCCGGGTAGCGGGCGATGATCTGCGCGGCGTCCGCCTGCAGGCGTGCCAGGTTGTCGGGTGTGTAGCTCATCGGTCAACGCCTCCGAGAACGGGGTCGATAGCGGCCAGGGCGACGACCACGTCGGCCAGCTGGCCGCCCTCGGTCATCATGGCCAGTGCTTGCAGGTTGGCGAAGGAGGGGTCACGGAAGTGCGCGCGGAACGGGCGCGTGCCGCCGTCGGAGACGAGGTGGACGCCCAGGATGCCCTTCGCGTGCTCGACGGTCTGGTAGACCTGGCCGGCGGGCACGTGGAAGCCCTCCGTGACGAGCTTGAAGTGGTGGATGAGGGACTCCATGGACTCCCCCATGATCTCGCGGACGTGTTCGGCGGAGTTGCCCTGGCCGTCGGTGCCCACGGCCAGGCGCGCGGGCCAGGCGATTTCGGGGTCGGCGACCATGGTGGGCGCACCCTCGCACTGGTCGAGCTTGTCGAGGACCTGCCAGATGATGCGCATGGACTCGTAGCACTCGTCGAAGCGGACCATCGTGCGGTTGTAGACGTCGGACTTGTCGCGGGTGGGAACATCGAACTCGAAGTTCTCGTAGCCGCAGTAGGGCTGGCTCTTGCGCAGGTCCAGGGGCAGGCCGGCGGCGCGCACGCCGGGGCCGGTCGAGCCCAGGGCCATGAGGCCGCTCAGCGGCATGACGGCCACGTCGCACAGGCGCTTCTTGAAGATCGGGTTCTCCACGAGGATGTCCTGGAGCTCTCCGATATCCTTGCGGGCCCGGCGCAGGCGGTCGCGGATGTAGTCCGTGGTGCCCTCGCCGATGTCCTGCACGACGCCGCCGGGGCGAATGTACTCGTGGTTCATGCGCAGGCCGGTGATGCGCTCGAAGATGCGCAGGATTTCCTCGCGGCCGCGGAAGCCGATCGTCATGATCGTGGTGGCACCCATTTCGTTACCGGTCGAGCCGATGGCGACCAGGTGCGAGGCGATGCGGCACAGCTCCATCATGAGGATGCGGATGAGGGAGGCGCGCTCGGGGATGTCCTCTTCGATGCCGAGGAGCTTCTCGACGCCGAGGCAGTAGGCGGCCTCCTGGAAGAAGGGAGCCACGTAGTCCATGCGCGTGCAGTATGCAACGCCCTGAGCCCACGTGCGGTACTCCATGTTCTTCTCGATGCCGGTGTGCAGGTAGCCGGTGTCGACGCGGGTCTCGCGGACCTTCTCGCCGTCGAGCTCGAGGATGAGGCGCAGAACGCCGTGGGTCGCGGGGTGGACGGGGCCGAGGTTGACGACGATGCGCTCGGAGGTGATGGCCTCGATCTCGTGCAGGACGTCGTCCCAGTCGCCGCCCTGGGTGAGCACCTCGGGGATGTCCTCGATGGGCAGGTCGGTCTGGCCAGCGGGCGCGTGGAAAGCGGTGGTCATCAGTTCACACTCCTACGAACGTCGGCGGGTGCGTTGACGGCGCCCTTGAATTCGACGGGGATGCCGCCCAGCGGGTAGTCCTTGCGCTGGGGGTGTCCGACCCAGTCGTCGGGCATCGCGGTGCGCGTGAGCGAGGGGTGCCCAGTGAAGACAATGCCGATGAGGTCCCAGGTTTCGCGCTCCTGCCAGTCGTTTCCGGGGTAGACGGAGACGATGGAGGGGATACGGGGGTCCTCGTCGGGGCACGTGACCTCGAGGCGGATCATGCGGTTGTACGTGATCGAGTACAGGGGGTAGATGGCGTGCAGCTCGCGTCCCTTATCGAGGGGGTAGTGCGCGCCGTTGGTGCCCAGGCACAGCTCGAAGCGCAGGTCCGCGTCGTCGCGCAGGTACTGGGCGACGCGCTTGATGTGCTCGCGGGCGATGAAGATTCCGAGCTGTCCGCGGTCGATCGTGACCTTTTCGATGACGTTGGAAACTGTCAGGCCATCGGCGGCGATGAGCTCTTCGAGGACGTCAACGACCTGGTCGAACCAGCCGCCGTAGGGGCGGGAGGCCTCGCCGGGCAGGAAGGAATCGGTCACGAGGCCGGCGAAGCCGGAGGTGGAGGAGTCGGTGCCCGCGCCGAAGAGGCCTTCACGGTGTGCGATGGGCTCGGGGAGGGCGAAACCGCGCTGGGACGAGGCCGGGGCGACCTCGGCGGGCGCGTTTTCCTCGGGGGTGGAAAGGTCGCTCATGCGAGGAGTCCCTTCATCTGGTGGGTGGGGGTCGCCTCGAGGGCGGCCTGCTCGGCGCGGCGCGCGATTTCGCGGCGGTGGACGCCGAGGGGTTCCTTGCCGATCTGCTCACGCAGGACGAGGACCGCGTGGATGAGGGCCTCGGGGCGGGGAGGGCATCCGGGCAGGTACACGTCGACGGGAACGATGTGGTCGCAGCCTTGGACGACGGCGTAGTTGTTGAAGACGCCGCCGGAGGACGCGCAGGCACCCATGGAGATGACCCACTTGGGTTCGGGCATCGAGTCGTAGACGCGGCGGATGATGGGGGCCATCTTGTGCGACACGCGCCCCGACACGATCATCATGTCGGAGTGACGCGGCGAGGCGCGGAAGACCTCGAGGCCGAAGCGCGCCATGTCGAATCGGGGGGTACCGGCGGCCATCATCTCGATGGCGCAGCACGCCAGGCCCATGGTGACGGGCCACTGGCTGTACTTGCGTGCGAGCCCGAGGACCTTTTCGACGCTGGTCAGCGCGATGCCCGCGGGCAGGGATTCTTCAAGTCCCACTTGTCTTTCCTTACTTCTCTATTAGTAGTCCAGGCCGCCGCGTCGCCATTCGTAGGCGTAGGGGACGCAGAGGGTGACCAGGAAGCTCATCATGACGACCAGTCCGAACAGGCCCAGCTGGTTGAAGCTGACGGCCCACGGGTACATGAACACAACTTCAATGTCGAAGATAATGAAGGTCATGGCGACCAGGTAGTAGCGCACCGGGAAGCGGCCCTCGGTGAGGTGAGCGCTGGTCGGCTGGATGCCGCACTCGTAGTTGTCGGCCTTAGTTGTGGACTTCTTGGTGGGGCCCAGGATCGCGGAGGCGACCAGGCCTCCGAAAGCCAGTACGAGGGCGGCTGCCGACATGATGAGCAGCGGCACGTAGGGATTCGTCATCGTTCCTCCCGGTTATGGGTGGTGGTGGTCATGCGGGGCGCACCACCTTGGTCAGCATGGTGATGAGTTGGTCGTCGAAGTCCCCTCCGGTCCTCTCGTACCCGTCCGACAGGAGTTTGTGGACGAGCGTCATGAGGCGCGGGATGGGCAGCCCGACGTTCGTGCAGGTGCGCATGATCGTCGGGTTTTCGATGAGCGCGACGAAGATGCGGCCGAGCTGGTAGTAGCCGCCGTATTCGTCGCGAAGCATGTGGGGGTATTCGCTCATGGCGCGGTCGATGCCGGCGCGGTGGGAGCGGGCCAGGGCCTGGGCGATGCAGGAGGCGGCGTAGCGTCCGGCCTTCATGGCGGGGGCGATGCCTTCGCCGTTGTAGGGGGAGACCATGCCGCCGGCGTCGCCGACGAGGACGAGGCCCTGGGTGTAGTGGGGCTTGCGGTTGAAGCTCATGGGCAGGGCGGCGGAGCGAAGCTGACCGATTTGGTTGTCGGGGGTGAAGCCCCATTCTTCGGGCAGGTTCGCGGTCCAGGCCTTGAAGACCTCGCGGTAGGGCAGGTTGGTGGCGCCGGCGCGCGAGGCGACGGAGCCGAGGCCGACGTTGACGATGCCCTCGCCCATGGGGAAGATCCAGCCGTAGCCGGGCAGCAGGTCGGAGGCGCCCGGGGCGCCGCTCCACAGTTCGAGGTGGGATTCCATCCATTCTTCGTCGCCGCGGGGGCTCGCGAAGTAGGCGCGTGCGGCGACGCCCATGGGGCGGTTCATCTTCTTTTCGAGGCCGAGGCCGGTGGCCAGTCGGGCGGCCACTCCCCCGGCGTCGACGACGATGGAGGCGCGCACCTCGAAGGTGGTGGAGTCCTTGCCGCGCCCGCTCTTAGCGCTCACGCCGACGACGCGGCCGGAGCCGTCCTGGATGGCGCCGACGACGGTGACGCCCTCGTAGAGGCGGGCGCCGGCTTCGACGGCACGCTGCGCGAGCACGTGGTCGAGGTCCACGCGGGCTCGTGTCATGCCGTAGCCGGGCAGGGATTTCTGGTCGGGCCAGTCCATGTGGACGGTGTGGCCGCCGCCGATGACGGTCAGGCCGCGGTTTCGCATCCAGCCGGTGGTGTCCACGCCCATCGCGATGAGTTCGTGGACGGCGGCCGGGGTGAGCCCGTCGCCGCAGATTTTGTCGCGCGGGAAGGGGCTTTTCTCGAGGAGGATGACGTCGAGGCCGGCTCTGGCCAGGTGGTAGGCGGTGGAGGACCCGCCCGGGCCTGCGCCGACGACGACGACGTCAGCGCTCATGTCGCTAGGCATGGTGGATGCCACGGCATTCCTCCGTTGTGTGGGCGCGCGGGTGCATCCGCGCAAGTGTGCAAGGCGGATGAGGTGTGCACATCACCTCATTCCGCATGCCAGCCTAGCTAGGTCACCCTCACCCCGGCGACCGAGCGCACTTTTTGGCGTCTTTTGGGGCAACGAGGCCGGGGCGGGCCGCGCCCTCCACCCCCATTTGCGCAACGTTTCCCTGTCGTAAATGTTGGCGGCAACCTCGCTTCCGCGAGCGCTGACGAGGGCTGGCCCCGCCGAACGAGGCCGACGCGCCCGCTCGTGACGGGCTCGCGCCGACGCCCTTCCGACCTCGTTCCCGTCCACCTACTCGCAATACTTGTCACACAAGCGATTACTCGAACAATTATCGCGAATCTTGCGCGCGCCGATGCCGTAATGCTTAACTTGACAGCCGCGGAGACCCGGATCGCACATCGCTGCGATGCCACGCGCGCGGACTCCACGCGACGCGCCCACGCCGCACCACGTCCCCAGCCGCAGCACAGACTGAAAGGACCCTCGTGAAGAGGAAAGTTACTCGCATCGCCATCGCTCTGGCGGCCGCCGTCGGGCTGGCGGGAGCCACCCTGCCGGCCACGGCCTCGTCGGCCGCCACACCCCAATGGACGACCCTCGCGGCGGCACCGGCCCCGGTGTCGAACCCGATGAAGGGCTTCATGCCGTGGGCACCCGCCCCCGGCGGCAAGCCCGTCCTCGCTCAAGGATCGCTGCCGTACACGCTCGAATGGGCAACCTTCCCGCTCAAAAACATCGTCACCGGCCGCGACTCCTACGACTTCACCACGGTCGACGCCATGCTCGATTCCATCGCGGCGCGCGGACACCAGGGTGTCATCCGCTTCTACGTCGACACCCCGGGCGAGTCCTCGGCGCTGCCCCAATACCTCATCGACGGCGGCACGGACACGAGCCGCAAGTACGACTTCCACGGCAACAAGAAGAAGTCTTTCTCCCCCAACTACGACGACCCGAACGTGAAGGAGATGCTCCTGCACTTCGTCGCAGCCCTCGGCGAACGCTACGACGGGGACCCGCGCATCGGCTACATCACCGCGGGCCTGTACGGCTTCTGGGGCGAGGAGCACACCTACCCCTACAACGGCACTGTCAGCACGGATAACCCGGACGGCATCAACTGGATGCCCTCCGACGAGTTTCGCGCCCAGCTCGTCGAGGCCTGGGACGATGCCTTCGACGACACGTTCATCCAGAACCGCTACCCCACCGAGGCCACGAAGGCGCACGGCGTGGGCTACCACGATGATTCCTTCGGATACGCGACCCTGGAGGGAACCAGCTGGCACTTCCTCCCCAAGCTGAAGAAGCAGGGCGAGGAGGACGCCTGGCAGCACGCCCCGATCGGCGGCGAGCTCTACCCGCCCATCCAGACGTGCATCTTCTCCACGCCGCTGACCTGCAAGAACGCCGACGCCCAGATCAAGGACGGGCGCGACTACGACGCCCTCGGCTCGATTGAGGGTGCGCACGCCACGTGGCTCATCAACCAGGCCGCCTTCTCGAAGGGGTACGTGGGCGAGGACCTGACGCGCGCCCGGGCTGCGAGCGCGGCGCTCGGCTACACGCTGCAGGCCACCCGCACGTCGGCGACGTACCACGGCGCAAAGGCCACCGTGGTCGTCGACATTAAGAACACGGGCAGCGCCCCGTTCTACGCGACGTGGCCGCTCGAGGTCGTCCTCGTTGATTCGAAGGGGACGATTGTGGCCAGCCAGACCCTCGAGTCTCCGCTTCCGTCGGTTCTCCCGGGCCAGACCGGGACGGTGACCGCGCGTGTCACGCTGCCCTCGGAGTACCGGTCGAATGACTCGGCGCGGGGGCTGACCGCCGCGATCCGCGTCGTCAACCCGCTGCCGAACGGCGCGCCGGTCGCCTTCGCGAACGAGACCATGGATAAGCCGTTGCCCGGCTACCTGGGCCTCACGACACTGAGCCGAGGCCGCGCTCCGAAGAACTAACAACGAGGCCGGGGCGGCGTCACCTGCGCGCGGGCGCTGAGCCCACCCCGCCCCGAGGGCGCGCCGCGCTTTCGGCACCCAACGCGAGAGGCCGGGACCCCACGGGAGGGGCCCCAGCCTCGTCGTTGGTCACACTACGGGAGCGGCTTGACGGCGCGGTGCATGCAGGCGATGCCGCCGGTCAGGTTGCGGTATTCGACCTCGCTCCAGCCGTTGGCGGCCACCATGCGCGCAATGTCCTCCTGCGCGGGCCACTGGCGGATCGACTCGACGAGGTAGTCGTAGGCCCCGTCGTTCGTGGAGGCCAGGCGCGCCATCGTCGGCATGACCGTCTTCTGGTAGACGTTGTACAGGCTGCGGAACGCGCGCGAGGGCGGGGTGGAGAACTCCAGGATCACGAGGCGCCCGCGGGGGCGCACGACGCGCGCCATTTCGCGCAGCGCGAGCGCGGGATCGGGAATGTTGCGCAGGCCCCAGGAGATGGTGACCGCGTCGAAGGAGCCGTCTTCGAAGTCGAGGTCCATGGCGTTACCGTGGACGAATTCGAGCTCGGGGTGGCGTTCGCGTCCGACCTCAATCATGCCCTCCGACAGGTCGCAGGCGACGACTTCGGCGCCACCCTTGGCCAGGGAGGCGGCCGACGCGCCGGTGCCGGCGGCCAGGTCGAGGATGCGTTCGCCGGGGTGGGGGGCGACTGCCTTGCGCAGCGCGGTCATCCAGACATGGTTCAAACCGCCCGTCATCAGCGTGTCCATCATGTCGTAACGCGTGGCGACGGAGTCGAACATCGTTGCAATCTCTTCGGGGACCTTGGTGAGGTCGGCGCGTGGGGCTTCTGTCATGCGTTAATCCTCCCACGTCTTTTAGCGCGCCGCCGCCCCTGCTCCTACCATTGGACCCATGCATGAAGACTTTGGCTGCTCGCGCCTTGTTTTTCGGGCGTTGGTCCTACCCCCCGAGCACCCGGGGTCTACTTGCTCACTGACGTCCCTGCTTCCGCCGTCGGGTGGCGCTGCGTGGTTGGGTGAGCGCCGCCAGATGGTGGGCCTCGGGCGTGCGCTGACGCTCGAATCCGCGGCCCCGGACGTGATCGCGCAGGTGCGCCGCGCGTGGGAAGCTACCCCCGTCTCATCTTCCGCCCCGACCGCTTGCGCAGCACGCCCCGGCGAGGCCACCCCGGCCTCGCCCCCCACCGGCGACGCCCCCTCCCCCGTCCTGTTCGCGTCCTTCGCGTTCCGGTCCCCCGCCCGCTCGGTGGCCTTCGTGCCGGCGTTGACTCTCATCGACGAGGCCGGGGCGCGTTGGGCGATCACGGCGGGCATCGGGCAGGCCCCGGATCCGTTGGCGGCGGTTGATGCTGCCCTGGCCGAGGCGAGGCCCGCTCCCCGCGTGCCGGAGTCCTTGACATTTGGGCAGGGGTCGATGTCGCGGACCCAGTGGCGCGATTCGGTGCGCTCGATGGCGGCTCGCCTGCGCGAGGGCGCCGCCGACAAGGCCGTCATGGCGCGCGACATGACGATCCGCTGCCCGCACGGCTTCGACGAGCGTTTCCTGCTCGAGCGCCTGAGCGACCTGTATCCGTCGACGTGGCGGTTTTGTGTGGATTCGCTGGTGGGAGCCTCCCCCGAGATGCTGATCGCCGCCGCCTGCGGGACCGCGTCGTCGCGCGTCCTGGCTGGCACGTGTAAGCCCGGCGAGGGGCAGGCCTTGGCGTCGAGTGCGAAGGACCTGCGCGAGCACGAGTTGGCGTCGGAGTCGGTGTCCTCCATCCTGGAGTGTCTGTGCCTGGACGTGCGCGCGCAGGGCCCGTTCCTGCTCGCCCTTCCCAACGTCGTGCACCTGGCGACGGACATTCACGCGCGTTTGGGGGCAGCTCACCTGCTGGACCTGGTCGCCGCCCTGCATCCGACGGCGGCCGTGTGCGGGACGCCCCGCGACGCCGCGATGCGCCTGATCGAAGAGCTGGAGGACACCGAGCGTGGCCGCTACTCCGGGCCGGTGGGCTGGGTGGACACGGCCGGCAACGGCGAGTTCGCGATCGCCCTGCGCTGCGGGCTGGCGTCGGGGACGCGCCTGCGCCTGTTTGCCGGGGCCGGCATCATGCCGGATTCGGACCCCGACTTGGAGTTGACCGAGACGGAAGCGAAGATGCGTCCGCTCCTGGACGCCCTCGGGGTCTGAGGCCGGCGGGACGCTCGGTCGTCGGCTGGGGGTCTGTCGCGTTCGAGTGCGATCTACCGGCCCACCGCCGATTCGCGCGGCCCTCATTCCGGGCCCTCAATCCCCGGCCACATATGCGATCTGTAGCGCCTGTATCCAACACCAGCCCCACCGCATGACGACGCTCTGGTGTCAAACGACGACGAGCGCCCGTCACAGGCACCCCACCTTCCGCAGGCACTGGCACCAGCTTAACGAAGTGCCAACAACACAGGCCTGAGACCAGAGAGATTGACAGGTTCCCAGACCCAGCAGATTCGGCCATCACGCCGATAGGTAACCAACATCCGGATAGGTAACCAACATCCGGATAGCTTAATAACCTATCCAGATGAGTCGTTCCTATCCAGATAAGCGGTTCCTATCCAGATGCAACACCACAGGCCACACCCCACCCCAACATCCGGATAGGTTACCAACATCCGGATAGGTTACCAACATCCGGATAGGTTACCAACATCCGGATAGCTTAATAACCTATCCAGATAAGTCGTTCCTATCCAGATAAGTCGTTCCTATCCAGATAAGCGGTTCCTATCCAGATGCAACGCCACAAGCCACACCCCACCCCAACATCCGGATAGGTAACCAACATCCGGATAGCTTAATAACCTATCCAGATAAGTCGTTCCTATCCAGATAAGTGGTTCCTATCCAGATGCAACACCACAAGCCACACCCCACCCCAACATCCGGATAGGTAACCAACATCTGTATAGGTTACCAACATCCGGATAGGTTAATAACCTATCCAGATACGTCGTTCCTATCCATGGGGTTGTGCGCAAGTTGTTGACGGTTTGTTTATGCGGCTTTTGTCCAGGCCGCTTGGTGTAGTTCGTATTCGATGGGGGATTTGCCGCCGTGGCTGGTGTGGATGCGGGGTGATCGCACAAGGCCACGGCCGCGTTGCAGCGGAGGTGATCGATGGTCCCCGGGTCGAGAACTCACGGATCAGGCGGCACAACACGCCTCCACCCACACTCAACTATGAAGAGCCCATTCCTCCCCTCATCGAGGATGCAGAGGCCCGGCCTGTTTGGCCTTCGAGATGTACACCGCTGGAATCTTCGTGGCCTCCCCATCCAGCCACTCCTCAGCATTGCCCTCGTTCTTCACGCGCAAAGGCCCGCCGCCCCTGCGAGGGGCGGCGGGGCCTGGTCAGCGCGCAGCACTCGCCGCCACGTGCGCACTCGCCCCAACGGACGCACTCGCCGCCACGGGCACACTCGCCGCCACGGGCACTCACGTCACGCCGCCACGGGCACACTTGCCGCCACGGGCACTCACGTCACGCCTCAACGGACGCACTCGCCGCCACGGGCACTCACGTCACGCCTCAACGGACGCACTCGCCGCCAAGGGCACTCACGTCACGCCTCAACGGGCACACTCGCGGCCACGGGCACTCACGTCACACCTCAACGGGCACACTTGCCGCCACGGGCACTCACGTCACGCCGCCACGTGCACACTCGCCGCCACGGGCGCACCCGCTTTACTGGATCGTGACCGACACGTCCTGTGTCTGCCCGTTGCGCTCGATCGTCATGGTGACGGTGTCGCCCGCGCGGTAGCGGCGCACGTAGCCGACGAGCTGTTTCGGGCTGGTGACTTCCTGCCCTTCGACTGTGAGGATCACGTCCCCGACTCGCAGTCCGGCGATGGCGGCCCCCGACCCGGAGGTGACCTCCTGGATTTCGGCGCCGACGTAGGTGTCGGAGCCGACGGTGGCGGTGGCGGCTTTGACGGTGACGCCGAGCATGCCATGGGAGGCTGAGCCGGAGGCGATCAGCTGGTCGGCAACAGAGACGACCAGGTCGGAGGGGATCGCGAAGCCCAGGCCGATGGAGCCAGCCTGCCCGTCGGAGGAGGTCGCCAGGGACTTGATCGAGGAGTTGATGCCGATGACGGCGCCGGTCGCGTCGAAGAGCGGGCCGCCGGAATTGCCGGGGTTGATGGAGGCGTCGATCTGGATGGCGTTGGTGATGACTAGGTCGGAGGACGCCTGCGTTTGGTCCTGGGAGGTGGAGTCCTCGTCCATGGATACCTCGACGGGGCGGTTCAGTGCGGAGACGATGCCGGTCGTGACTGTGTTGGACAGGCCCAGTGGCGCGCCGATCGCCATGACGGGTGCGCCGACCTGGAGGGTTGAGGAGGTCGCGAAGCGGGCGACGGTCAAGTCTTCGGGCGGGTTGTCGAGGCGGATGACCGCCAGGTCCGTCGTCTTGTCGTGGCCGACGACGCGCGCGGCGTAGAGTCGCCCGTCCGCCAGGGTGACTTGGATTTGCCCGCCCGTGAGCACGGAGGAGATGACGTGGTAGTTGGTGACGATGTCGCCCTGGGCGTCGTAGATGACGCCGGAGCCGGTACTGCCGGACGAGGCGCCTTGCGCCTGGATGGTGACGACGGCCGGGGAGACGGCGGAGGCGACGGCGGTCCAGTCGGTGGCGTCTGAGGAGGCGGGGACGGTTGCGACGGTGCCGCTGTTGAGGTTCGTCGGCGTGGAGGCTCGCAGCATCGCGGGGCGCACGTAGAAGAGCGCACCCAGGGTCAGGCCGACCGTCAGGAGCATCGCGCCCAGGAGCGCTCCCCAGCCCGGGCCCTTCTTGGTCACGATGACCGTGGGTCCGACCGCCTCGGACGAGGCCGGGGCCGCGTATCCGCCGTAGGGTTCGCCCGTGGGAGCGGAGTAGGTGCCGCCGACCGCTGGGGTGTCCTGTGCGGAGGGGGCGGGGTTCTCCGTCGCCGGAGTTGCGGGCGGGATGTCGGGCGCCGCTGCGGCGCCGGAGGCGGGAATCTGAGACTCGTTCATGATGTCCTCTGGTGTCAGTTCATAAGTTGTTCACCAGTATGCGTCGTTTCCTCCAAGGCGCACTGGAAGCTCCCTGTGAGTTCCCTGAAAACCGTGACCGTGTCCACCGGCACGCCGCACCGTCAGTTCGCCGCACCCGTCAGTTCGCCGCGTCCACCGGCACGCCGCACCCGTCAACACGCCGCGCCCACCGGCACGCCGCACCCGTCAACATGCCGCGCCGCGCAGGGCCGCGTACAGGTGCGCGGCCCGTTCGACGGGCGCGTGGATGAGGCGGGGTCCCGCCGCGGGGGCAGCGAGGATTGCGGCGAGTTCGCGCGGGTGGGTGGCGCGCGCGAAACCGACGCCGTAGGCGGTGGCGAGGGCCTCGTAGTTGACGTTTTGGGCGACGCCGAACCAGCGGTCGTAGGCCTCGGGGGTGGTGGCGCGGCCGTGTTCGAGGGTGGCGAAGATGCCGCCGCCGGAGTCGTCGGCGAGGACGATGTCGAGCTGGGCTCCCGTGGCCGCGGCGAGCGCGAGGGAGGATGCGTCGTGGCACAGCGTCAGGTCACCCATGACGGCGGTGACGCGCGGGGCGCGGGCCGGCTCCGCTGCTTTCCCGCCCCGAGGGGATCCGGGGGCCGAGGCCTCGTCAGGGTGGGCGACGGCGCCGAGCCCGAGGGCCACGCCGACCGCGGTGGCGACGGTCCCGTCGATGCCAGCCTGGCCTCGGTTGGAGTACACGAGGCGCCCGGACAGGGAGGCGACACCCAGGTCGAAGGCGCGCACGGGGTTGGAAGCGCCGAGCACGAGCGGGCCGGACGTGGCGGAGGCGACGGCGCGCGCCAGATCGATCATCGTGCGCCCGGACTCGCGGGCGAGGAGCTGGTCGATGCGCGCCCCGGCGCCTGCGGAGAGGGCCTGGACGCTCATCGACCAGTCGGCCAGGCGGCCCGGCACCGGGCCCTCGGGGGCTTGAAGGTCGGCGACGACCGTGGTCGCGTTGCCCGAGATGTCCACCCAGGGCGCGCAGGGGTCCGCGACGACGACGCGCACGTCGGGGCGTGCGAGGAGCGCGTGGATGGGGCGCGACAGGGTCGGGCGCCCGGTGACGACGACGGTGTCGACCTGGCGCGCGAGGTCGGAGGAGACGATAGCCTGCTCGAAGGGGGTGACGCCGCCGAGGGCCCACGCCCCGGAGGCTGGTTCGGCCAGGAGGGGGAAG
>NZ_ALIY01000023.1:0-2469 GCF_000283035.1 Actinomyces sp. ICM58 | reverse complement strand
CAGCGAGCTGCGGGTAGACGCCGACGGATCCGGCCTTGGGCAGGGTGCCGACCTGCGTGTCGACGACGCGGATGCCGGGGGTGCGATCCGCGCCGGGCAGGCTGCCCGAAGCGGGCAGCACGCGCACGGAGCTGAAGCCCTCGTCGGCGCCGAAGTCCGTCTTGATGACGGTCGTGGCGTCAGCATCCGTGCCAGCCTCGATGTGGAAGGCGACGGGACGAGGCAGGAGCGCATGCCCGATGGGCGCGCGGGTCTCCACGAGCCAGTAGTTCTTGCCTGTCTCCAGGGGCGCGGTCACGAAGCGCGACCCACCATCGAGGACGGAGACCGGGTCCCCCGCCAGGGCCTCGTTGTCGTAGATCGCGAAGGCCGCGCCGTCGAGCGGATACGTGCCGTCGTCGTTCGGAGTGCCGACCGGCTGTGTGCCGGCCTTTTCGATGCGGATCGGTCGGGGGCGCGCGGGGGCGCAGGCCTCGTTGTTGGCCTCACCGTCGTGATCGTAGGTGCCCGTCACCGCGTTGTAGAGGCCTCGTCCCGGGGTGAGGCGATCGTTCGACGAGGCACACTCGAGGAGGGCCTCGGAGTACCCGGGGGCGCTCATATCGCGCATGACCTTCATGCGGATGTACCACGTGGAGGAGGCGCCCGGCTCGATGGTGACACCCTCGGTGAGGACATACGAGGAGGCGGCGCCCTGCTCGGTCGCGCTGGCAAGCGCGTCGAGGCTGGTCGCGACGGCCGCGGAGCGAACGGACAGGCCCGGCGCGAAGTTCGGCGTGTCCGTTAGGCGTCCGGTGGTGCCCGCGAGGGCGCCGTCGTTCGTGGCCGTGATGCGGTAGGTGACGGTGATGTCGTCCGTCGTCGCGCCCTCGACCGATTCGAGGTCCTTCTGAATGCGCAGCTTGGGGGCCTGCTCGCGGTTGGTGAAGGTACAGGTGATCGGCAGGGCCGCAGGCGACGAGGCCGGGGCGACCTGGGAGAAGTCCACGCCGCCCGTATCAGCGTCGCGAGTGACGTTCACCCGCTCGCCCACGCCGTTCAGGCACGTCACGTCGACGAGGCTCCACTGCGCGGAGTTCGGGTCATCACTGACCTTCCAGGGGCCGAAACGGCCCTGCGCACCAAAATCCAGGGGGAACCTACCGGCGATGCGCGGGCCGGTCTCGGCGATGATGAACTGAGAGAAGCCCGGCATGAAGGCCCTGTATCCGGAGGTGACCGCCCCGGCCTCGCCGTATGCGGTCGGGGTCAGGTTCGCGTCCTCGAAGGAGTTCCATCCGACGAAGCCGTCGGCAGTCACGCTCGTGGTGAGCGGGGTTCCCGTGGGCGCGGCCCAGTCACCCAGGCCCATCGTCGTGAAGGTGAACGGGGGGATCGCGTCGCCTACCTGCTCGGAGTCCTCGGTGACCGCTTTCGCGACACGCACGTAGCGTTCCTGGCTGAAGGAGCCGTAGAGGCAGCCGAAGGACGCCTGGCTTTCCTTGGTCGTGAAGCTCGAGACCGGAGTCGAGCCAGCGGGCGGGGTGGCGGGGCAGTTGCCGTCCGCGTTGGGCACGAATCCGTAGAGGACGAGTCGGTAGGGGATCCCGTTGACGGTGATCGTCTGGTCCGAGGTGGTCTTGGTTATCGTCAGGACGTCATCCGAGTCGGGGGTCTGGTCGGGCTTGCCTGCCGAACCCGGGTAGTACTGGGGCTGATCCGTGTAGATGTCGTAATTCCCTTTTCCTTCAGCGACTTTCTGGAAGCAATGCCACTTGCCATCGGATCGGGCAAGCGCATAGTAGGGAGCAGTCGACGGGCAGGTACGCGGCGCAGAGGCACGGGAGACCCACTTGTAGGGACCTCCCTTGCGCCGCACGGCCGTCGTATCCGTGTCGTTCGTCGTCTCGTGCTGGTCGAAGGGGAAGGACTCCTCGAGATCGCCGATGCGAATATCGAAGGAGGAGTGCACCCAGTGGATCTGGGAGTAGATGGGGTAGTTGTTGTGGCGCACGGCGCCGATCAGGAAGGTGTTGTTGAGGGGGACTGTCCCCGGGTTGTTCGGCTTGTAGCCGAGGGCGCTCGTCGTCGAGGTCGAGATCGCGTTCGGCGTGTATTCACCGTCGTAGGGGTACTGGTAGTAGGCGGCCATGTGATAGTCCCAGGCGACGCCGCGGGTGACGTAGGACCAGTAGTCGCCGCTCGCCGCCGTGTTCGCGTCGAGCCAGTCCTGGGAGTATCCGCCGCGGTATGCGAGGGAGCGCTGGTTGGGGTCGGAGGAGTTGTAGACCGTCATGCCGGGCACGATACCGAAGTAGGAGTTGTCGGCGACGACGGTGGTGCGGTCCGTGCCGGAGTCGTTGAGGACGGTGGCCCCGATGCGCCCTTGCGAGCGGTTGACGGTGATGGCATCGGCGCCGGGGGTTTCGAGGGGTGCCTCGGCGCGGGCGGCTCCGGGCATGCTCACGAGGCCGGCCAGGGCGAGGCTGG
>NZ_ALIY01000022.1:0-7202 GCF_000283035.1 Actinomyces sp. ICM58 | reverse complement strand
GGAAAGTCGCCTCCTCGCTGCATGCCGACGTGGCCCTGGACGCGTTGAACATGGCGATCTACCAACGTCGCCGCGATGATATAGGCACTCGTGGGCTCGTGCACTACTCCGACCGAGGCGTCCAATACTGCGACGTGCGCTACGGGCAAGCTCTCGCCTGTTGCCAGGCAGTAGCTTCGGTGGGTTCGACTGGTGACTCCTACGATAGCGCCCTGGCCGAAGCGTTGAACTCTTTGTACGAAGCAGAACTGATCGACAACGAGGCGCGCCCCGGCTACGCCGGCCCCTGGCGCGATCGGCGCGAGGTCGAACGCGAAACCGCCGCCTGGGTCCACTGGTACAACACCCGCCGCCCCCACCTCGCCCTGGGCGGCATCACACCACAACAAGCAGAAAACCAACACACAACAACACGAAAGGAAGCGGCCTCAACAAGCCTCCACAAAACCCAGGACTTGACACCGTTGTGTCCATAACGCAGGCCGCCTCGCCTACGACAACCTAATTTCGGCGTTTTTCGCCGAGGTGGTCTGCACTTTGGGCGCCATACTGCCCCGAACCGCGGCCTCACCGCCACCAAACGGGGGAATTGCGGCATAAGAGGCGCACGGTCGAGCTCGCCCCATGTCGAGGGCGCCATCAAACGGGGGGAATTGCACCATTAGAGTCGCGACACGCCGGCGACACGCCGACAGGATGCTTCTAATGGTGCAAAACCCCCCATCCGCCCTGGCGCGGAGGGGCCGCAGGGGTGAACTGCGTGCCGGAGTTGCCCGCATCACAGAACATCTCACCCATTAAGCCAATGTCAGCCATTTTTCGCCGAGGTGGTCTGCGATGTGGGCGCCACGCACCCGCCGCCCGCCGTCGCACCGATGGTACGGGCCACCACACCCATGCCACCGGCCGTCGCGTGGGGGGAATTGCAGCACTAGAGACGCACGGTCGAGCTCGCCCCGTGTCGAGGGCGTCGCCAAACGGGGGGAATTGCAGCATTAGAGCCGCGACACGCCGGCGACACGCCGACAGGATGCTTCTAATGGTGCAAAACCCCCACCATTACCCCTGGGGTCATGCTCCCGCACGGGTTGAATGCCCCCGATCAGCTGCAATGTTCCCGATGGGGCGCATCCTGTCTGAGGAGCGGCGGTGCGAGCAGGCTAGCCTGACGACACCGCCCTCGACGACGCCTGGGACCGTGTCGCGACCGACCCGTTATGTCCATAATCGCTGTCCTGTCTGCGCACGAAGTGGCCTGCTTCCGCTGCGCCGACCCGGGGAGGGTGCCCCGGCCTCGTCGAGGGGCGTCAGTAGGAGGACAGTGGCCCGGGGAGGGTGCCCCGGCCTCGTCGAGGGGCGTCAGGAGGAGGACAGTGGGCCGGGGAAGGCGCCCGGCCTCGTCGAGGGGCGTCAGTAGGAGGACAGCGGCCCGGGAGGGCGTCCCGGCCTCGTTGAGGGGGCCTCAGAAAGAGGAGAGCGGCCCGGCGGTGCCCCGGCCTCGAATGTTCTCGAGGAGGGCGTGGCCGTTAGAGCCGTACCAGACGGGGATGGACTCGGGGACCGTCCACAGCGCGTCGGGGACCATCGCCTCGAAGGTGCCGTGGGCCATGAACTGTTCGATCTCAGAGAGGGAACGAATCGCGATACCCGCGACCGCCTGGGGGAATTCGCGCGCGAACTCCGCGTAAATCTCGGGGTCACGCTGGCCGTCGTCGCCGACGAGGAGCCACCGCACGTGCGGGAACATGCGCGCCAGGCGGCGCAGTTCGCGGCGTTTGTGCTCGGGGCCCGAGCGGAACCACCCGGTGTTCGACGGGCCAAAGTCCGTCATGAGGAAGCCGCCCGCCGGGTAGCCGGTGCGCTCCAGGAATGAGCGGACCGTGGGTACGACGTTCCACGCTCCGGTCGACAGGTACATGATGGGGGCGTGTGTGCCTTCTGGCACCCCCTCTGAGGTCGCCGACGAGGTCGTGAGCGTCGTCAGCAGTTCCGCCATGCCCGGGACGGCCTCGCGCGAGGAGACGCGGTCCAGGAAGGCGTGCCGCGCGGCCGTGACAAGGCGCGGCAGCATGGAGACCATGACGGTGTCGTCGATGTCGGAGACGACGCCGAAGTGTTCGTCGTCGGAGACGATGCGCACGCGCACGCGGGCCGGGCGCCCGGCGCGGATGCGGCCCTTGCGGGGGCGCTCGTACATCGCCGAGGCCGGAGCCGGCAGGGGGGTCGCGGTGCGCAGAGTGGTGGCGAGCTTGGCGGCCGTGTCTTCGGAGAGGCCGAGGGCTCGCACGTCGCCCGCGTGCAGGACTTGGATGGTGGCGTTGTGCCAGCCGGGTTCGAGGCCGTGGCCGAGCACCGTCATGTCGACGAAGCCGCCGCGGTCGGCGAAGGCGAGCCTGCGGGCGTTGCCGATGGTGACGAGGACGGGCTGGCGGGGGACTTGCGCGTTAAAGAACTGGCGCCACCCGCGGCGGTTTTGCAGCCACGTGCGCGACTCGTCACCGCGGGCCATGAGGACGCGGCCGAGGATGCGGGCGCTGCGCTGGGAGCCGATGCCGCCAAAGCCGACGACTCCCGGGTAGAACCAGCCTTTCGACATGGCCGCGACCAGCAGGGTCGACGCAAATTCACCCGCGCCGGCGGTCAGTGCCAGGGCGAGTGAGGGGGACTCGTCGTCGATGAGAGGAGGTCGAAGCAACATCAGGGTAATCATAGGGCCAACCCACCGGGGAAGCGCAAGCTCCGGAGCGACGGAGCCGCAGGCGCCCTGTGGTAGTCTGACCGCACAGTCAAAAGGAGTGCCGCGAGTCGGTTGTGCGCCTGTCCACTGAGGTGTGGGCCTCGTCGTCGAGAGAGCATGAAGGAGAAACAATGACGCAGGAAGAGCTCTGGGGTGGGGCAGCCGCGCGGCGGCCGAGGGTCATACGCCGGCTGGTGTTGCTCGTGCTCGTGCTCGTGGTGGGCGCCGGTATGGCTTGCTGGTTCGTTGGCAAGCCGGCGTGGGAGAAGGCCTCGGCCGAGGAAGCGGCGCAGCGGTACGTCCAGCTGGTCTTTGAGGGGAAATACGAGGAGGCTGAGGAGTATGCGCGTCCGGCCTTCCCGGGCTGTTCGGATCTGCACTGCACGTTAGACGCGTCGATGGCACAGCCCATTGAATACCCGCAGCTCATCGACCTGTCATTGGAGAAGGAACACAACAGTGACTACATGGTGACGGTCCGTTACACGGTGGCGGGATCAGAACAGACAGGCGTGTTTTCAGTGGCACAAGCCAGCGGATACGTTTCCGCTTCTGACAAGCGGGAGATGGGGGCGTGGGTCATTGAGACTCCGCTCATGGTGCGCACGAGGGTGACGCTTGATAGAGCCATCTCCTCGCTGACGGTCGGAGAACAGTCCCTCTATGACTTTCCTACCGGGGGAAATGGACGGCCCTACCCGTGCGCGTCCGTGACGATCAGTGGATACCCCGGGCTCTACGATATTCATCTGACGAAGATGTCGGAGCGCTGGTACCAGGAGCTGTGGGGGAGCGATGATACTCTGATCGACTCCGGCGACTTCGACCATGTGACCGTGGCGCTCGGTGACGATTTCGGTATTCGTGTCGTTGCAACCCCCGAGGACTACGACGAGGTGCATGCGGACATCGAGAGCATGATTCGGCAGTGCTTGCGAGGCGAAGATTCCTGGGTGTGCGACTCGAGGCTGCGCGGCAAGGGCGAGGACAGTGTCACGATCTCGATGAGGGATGATATGCGCTTCGAGTTCACCAGGCCCGCTCTCGAGAAAAACTGGGTTAACGTAACCGTGTCATTCCCAGATGGCACTGACGAGAATGTCACCGTGACCTGGGTGTATGTGCTCCATTACCGTGATCCTGTCACCATCACATACAAGGTGACGAGCTGAGTGTTCGCCCCACCTACTCCAGCACGACCTACGTCGCCGATATGCGCCTCGAACCAGGGGCAGACGCGCGTGGAGTTCTCCTAACGGACAGCAGCTCGACGAGGCCGGGGGCCTCGGGTGTCACGCGCGCGGCCGCCCAAGGCCCGCTCAGTCGAGGGGGAGCTCGGGCGTCGGGGCGGCCGTATTCTTACGCAGGGCGGGCAGGCCGACGAGCATGAGGACGACCATCGCCCACCCGGCACCCGCCATGGTGAAGAGGCCGCCGCGAGCCCCGATCGAGTCGATCGCGGGCCCGGCGATCGCCGTGCCCAGCGAGGTGCCCAGGTTGATCGAGGTTGACATCCAGGTCAGGCCCTCGGTGAGCTTCGCAGCGGACACGGACTGCTGAATGATGACGTTGACATTCGTCATCGTCGGGGCGCAGGTCAGGCCCGTAACAAGGATGACGGCGGCCATCGTCCAGATGTTGAAGGCGACGGGGAACAGGCTCATGCCGATCGCCATCGCGATGACGCCGATCGTGAAGAGCTGCCAGGTGGGGCGCCTCCACGTGCGCGCCCCGTAGAACAGGGCGGCGGTCAGTGAACCGATCGAAAAGAGCGCCAGGAGGATGCCGCCGAGTGCGGGAGCGCCCAGCTCCTCGGTGAAGCTGACCATCGAGACCTCCATCGCGCCGAAGGTCATGCCCATGCCAATGTAGGTGGCAGCCATGACGAGGACGACGGGCTTGCGGATGACGGACTCGCGCGGGGCGTGCGGGTCGTAGGGGATCGTCGCGGGCTCGGAGGAACGGCGAGACAGGAAGAGTGCGCCGCCCACCGCCAGGCTCAGGATGGAGATCGCCAAGCCGGTCGCCGGGTGCAGGGCCGTGCCCAGGACCGTGGAGAGCACGGGCCCCACGATGTAGACGAACTCGTCGACCGCCGACTCGAGGGCGTAGGCGGTCGTCAACTGGCCGGGCTTGTTCAGGATCGTGGTCCAGCGTGAGCGCACGAGCGCGCCCGGAGCGCCCCACGTGGCGCCCGCGAGGGCCGCCGGGATGAACAGCAGCCACTCGGGTGCATGCATGAGGGTGGCGGCCACCAGCGCGCACATCGACACGGTGGAGATGATCCACGCGGGCCCCATGACGCGCAGCTGCCCGTAGCGGTCGACGCGGCGGGCGAGGATGGGCGCGCAGACCGCCATGACGATGATGTTGACCGCCGACACGGCGCCGGCCAGCGTGTAGTTGCCGTACTCGGCGCGCACCAACAGGATCGTGGACAAACCCACCATCGACATAGGGAGGCGCAGAATCAGCCCGGCAGCGGAAAACTTCCAGGCCTGACGGTAATGCAAAATGTCGAGATAGGTACCCAGCATCCCCTTATTCTATCGTCGGTCGGAGGGCGCCAATGCCGGTCGTGATGGGGTGTAGCTAACCCCTTACCGCGCGCGAGGCCGGGACGCAGCCACGGCCTCGTCGAGCGTGGACGAGGCCGTGGCCGGGAAACGGGGAAAGGCTCAGTCGCTCACCTCGAAGACGCCAACCTGGCCTTTTTCCGCCAGGGAGAGCGCGTGGTTGACGAAGGAGTAGTGGCCGGCCTCCAGCGGCGTGAACTCGACGAAGCCGCCCTCGGCGGCGCCCAGGGTCAGGACCTGTCCCCAGCCGCCACCGGACCCTCCGCCTCGGATGACGTAGGCGCCCTCGCGCCACACGGTGTCGAACTGGGTGCCCACGACGTGGAAGGTGGTCGCCAGGTTGGGGCCCGCGTCCATGACCCACACGCGCACGCGCTCGTTGGTCTTCATCTGGATGGGGTGCGCCTTGTACTGGAAGGGCACGCCGTTGAAGGCCATCGCGTTGGGCGCCAGGGCCGACAGGAGGGAGGCGTCCGCGCTCTGTCCGTCCGCGCCCAGGTAGAGCTCGGAGGCGACCATCACGTACTCGCGGTCGACCGTGCCCAGGTCGGTTGGGTCGATGATGACGGCGCCGAACATGCCGTTCGCGATGTGCATGGACATGGGTGCGGTCGAGCAGTGGTAGAGCCATATGCCCGCGTTCTTCGCGACGAAGGTGTACTCGAGGGTCTGCCCGGGTTCGATCGAGCGCATGACCTGGTCGGGGGCGACGAGGCCCGCGTGGAAGTCCAGCGAGTGGCTCATCGTCCCGTTGTTGACCAGCGTGATGTGGAAGGTGTCGCCGATGTGTCCGCGCAGGATCGGGCCGGGCGCGTCCCCGTTGAAGGTCCACGTCTGGCGGGTCAGCGAGCTCGTGACGTTGACGGTCTGCTCGGTGACCGTGAACGTGTAGTGGCGTTCGGTTTCGCTTGTGGCGGGCGGCAGGACCGGGTCGCGCGGGGTGATCGTCGCCGCGTAGTCCGTCAGCTCGGTCGGGGTAGCGGGTCCCGCGGCGGCGTCCTGGCCGTGGTCGTGGCCCGCGTGGCCGCCCGAGGCGGAGGCCCCCGCCGAGGAGGAGGCGCCGGAGGACGAGGAACCCGAGGATACGCCCGTGGCCTGCACGTGCAGGGTCATACCCATCTCGCGGTGTCCGGGCAGGGAGCACCAGCCCTCGACGTCGCCGGAGATGACGCCGAGGTCCAGTTCTTTCGTCTCGCCGGTCGCCAGAGACCCGGAGGTCACGCCCGTCTCGAACACCAGGTCGTGGCGCTGGTCCCCCGAGTTCGTGAAGTCAATGATGAGGCGGTCGCCGACCGGGACCTCGATGTGGTTGGGCGTGAAGGCCATGCCCTCGACACCCACCGACACGCGGGTCGTGTGCCCGGTCGGCGTCACGGACGAGGCCGTGGTTCCCGTCCCCGCGCCCGTGCCCGACGTAGTGGGTGCGGTGGGGTTAGACAGGAAGATCGCCAGCGCGAGCGCCACGACGGAGACAACGCCGATGATCGCGCCCGCCGTGCGGCTCACGGGCGAGTGGTCGCCCGCCGGGCTCATGCGCAGCTTCGGCGTTTCCTTCGAAGCGGCGCCCTTCGGGGCGGACGCCTTCGGGTTCTTGCCTCCCGGCGACGGTGACGCAGACAGGTTCAGGTCAGCCACGGCGGCCTCCTTGCGTGGTGGTGGGGGATTGGGCGGCGCGCTTGGCGCGCGCCTGGGCCACGCCGCCGCGGCCCAAGAGGACAATGTCGACGACGTAGGTGGCCAGCAGGACCACCCACGCGGCGGTGGTGAGGCGCTCGGCGGATATACCACCGAGGGATACGACAGCAAGGGCGAACACTGCGGCCACGTTGCGAGCCGCCTCCCGGATCGGAGCCCCGGCCTCGAGCACGCCGACCCCGACGCGCACCGCG
>NZ_ALIY01000021.1:0-2873 GCF_000283035.1 Actinomyces sp. ICM58 | reverse complement strand
GACGGCAGCCGAGGCCGGGGCGGCCGCAACGAAGCCCCTGCGCGCCACGAAGGGACGCGCCTCCTACCTGGGCGAACGCTCCATCGGACACCTGGACCCCGGGGCGGTCTCGACCTCCCTCATCCTGCGTGCCGCCGCGCGCGCAGCTGGCGAGGCGGGCGCGGCATGAGCGTGCGTGTTTCCTTCGTCATCGTCTCCCACTCGGCCTCCCTGGCCGTCGGCGTGTGCGAACTCGCCGCACAGATGGCCCCCGACGTGCCCTTCACAGCCGCCGGCGGAACCGACGACGGTCGCATCGGCACCTCTTACGACCGCGTGGAGGCGGCCCTGGAGGCCGCGCTCGGCGCGGTCGAGGGGGAGGGCAGCGGCGTTGTCGTACTCACCGACCTCGGATCGGCCACGATGACCGTCGAATCCGTCATCGACATGAGCGACGAGCCCGAGCGCGTGCGCTTCGTGGACACCGCCCTCGTCGAGGGCGCCGTCGCAGCCTCCGTGCGCGCCCAACTCGGCGACAGCCTCAGCCAGGTCGCCGAAGTCGCTGCCTCCGTGGCCCCGCGCATCGAGGCCATCCCTGCCCCGGAGGCGCCCAAGGACCCCGTGCCCCTCATCAGCGGGGACTCGGGACAGGTCCCGGCCTCGTCGCTGTGGGCGTCCGCGGACGCCGTCGTCGCAGACCCCGTGGGCCTGCACGCGCGGCCGGCGGCCGCCTTCGTGCGACTGGCCGGCACCTTCGACGCGGAGGTGAGCGTCAACGGGGCGGACGGCGGGTCCGTGCTCGACCTCATGGCTCTGGGTGTCGCGCAGGGCGACACGGTCCATATCGAAGCAAATGGGGCCGACGCCACAGCTGCTGTTGCTGCCTTGGCGGATATGCTTGAAAGCGCTAACGCACCACTGTGACAATCAAAGGAGACAACGTGAGCGCTAAGAGTGTTCTGCTGGAGCCCCAGCACCTTCTCGACCCCGACCTCGAGCACACCCTCATCGTCGTGAAGCCCGACGGCTACGCGCGCGGCCTGACCGGCGAGATCCTGCGCCGCATCGAGGCAAAGGGCTACACGATCAAGGGCCTGAAGCTCATGGTCGCCTCCCGCGAGCTGCTCGCCGAGCACTACGCCGACCATAAGGACAAGCCCTTCTTCGAGGGACTCCTGGAGTTCATGAGCTCCGGCCCCGTCGTCGCCATGATCGTCGAGGGCCAGCGCGTCGTCGAGGGCATGCGCGTCCTCATGGGGTCTACCGACCCGACGACCGCCCCCGCTGGCACGATCCGCGGAGACCTGGGCCGCGCCTGGAACAGCCCCCACATGGAGAACCTGATCCACGGCTCGGACTCCGTGGATAACGCAAAGCGCGAAATCTCCCTGTGGTTCCCGGAGATTTACTGAGGGGCCGGTAACCTGCAAGGGTGCACCTCAAGAACCTGACGCTGCGGGGCTTTAAGTCCTTCGCCAGTGCGACCACGCTTGCCCTCGAGCCGGGCATCACGTGCGTCGTCGGCCCCAACGGGTCGGGTAAATCGAACGTCGTCGACGCGCTCGCCTGGGTGATGGGCGAGCAGGGGGCACGCGCGCTGCGCGGCTCGAACATGGCGGACGTTATCTTCGCGGGGACATCTGGGCGCGCGGCGTTGGGGCGCGCCCAGGTGGACCTGACGATCGACAACACCGACGGGCTGCTCGACATTGAGTACTCGGAGGTCACGATCAGCCGCACCCTGTTCCGCGGGGGCGGCTCGGAGTACTCCATCAATGGTTCGCCCGTGCGTCTCCTGGACGTCCAGGAGCTCCTGTCGGACACGGGTATGGGCCGCCAGATGCACGTGATCGTTGGCCAGGGCCAGCTCGACGCGATCCTGTCCTCCACCCCCGAGGAGCGCCGCGGTTTCATCGAAGAGGCCGCGGGCGTCCTCAAGCATCGGCGCCGCAAGGAACGGGCGCTCAAGAAGCTGTCGGACATGGACGCGAACCTCGTGCGCGTCCTGGACCTGACGAACGAGATTCACCGCCAGCTGGGGCCCCTGGCCCGCCAGGCGCGCGTTGCCAGGCGCGCCTCCCTCATTCAGGCGCGCGTGCGCGACGCGAAGGCCCGCCTGCTCGCGGACGATCTGGCGTCTGCGCTTTCCAAGCTGTCGGTGCTCGAGGCCTCGGACGAGTCGGCGGCCGAGCGCCGGGCGTCGCTCGAGGAGCAGATAGCCGCCGCGCGCTCCGAGCTTGCGCGCCTGGAGGATGCTGAACGTGCGTCCTCGCCGGTGCTCGATCAGGCGTCTGCCGACTGGCAGTCGCTGACCACGATCACCGAGCGCCTGCGCGGCACGCTGATGGCCGCGAGCCAGAAGGTTTCCCTGCGCGCGACCCCCGAGCTGCCTCCTGGCGGCGAGGATCCCGACGTGCTCGACGAGCGCGCCCGCGTCGCCGGTGCCGAGGATGCAGCGTTGGTCGCTCAGGTCGAAGAGGCGCGCTCTGCCCTGACGTCCGTGACTCGCGCGCGCGAGGCAGCAGAAGACGCCGACGATTCCGCGTCCCGCGAGTTGGCCCGCGTCAACCGCGTCATCGCCGACCACCGTGAGAAGGTCGCCCGTCTCACGGGTGACGCCACCACCGCCGCGTCTCGCCTGGAGGCAGCGATCGCCGAGGCTGACCGTGCCTGGGGTGCATACCGCGCGGCTCAGGAGCGCGCCGAGGCCGCCGAGAAGGCCGTGCCTGGATCCGGTCGTTTGTCCGGCTCTACGGACGAGGCTGGGGTGTCCTCTTCCGGGAAGGCGCAGGCTGACAGCGCGTTCGATAAAGCTGCCGATGGTCCTGAATCTGGTGGGGGAGCTGCCCGCGCACACGCCGAGGCCTCGGCCAGACGCGACGCCGCGCGCGCCC
>NZ_ALIY01000020.1:0-3902 GCF_000283035.1 Actinomyces sp. ICM58 | reverse complement strand
AGGAACTGCCCGATGCCTTTAAGGGCGGGGCCAGCCGGCATGGACCGGGCCGCCTGATTAAGGAACTCCACGGCTTCCTCTTCATTGGTGTCGAGTAGCTTGAGTGCTTCTTTGACTCGGCTTGCGAACTCAGCCGCGTTCTGGCTCATGGAGATGAGGGCCTGCTGTTCCTCACGCCAATAGGAGGTGTAGGCGCGCTGGAAGGCCTTCAAACCCGGCTCGGTCGTCCCCCACTTGGCGGGCGTCTGCATGTTGATAATGTCGTCGATATGCCGTGCGGCCGCTTCAAGTCGTGCAGCGATGCTGTCGTCGCCGCCAGCCAGCGTGTCGATCCAGCGTTGCCACTTCTCGCGGGTGATCTCCATCGTGTCGGACATGACATGCTCCTTTACGCGCTTGCGACACTCAAGTAAAACCAGCCTACCAAACGGCAAAAGGGTGCGCATCAATGTTGGCTGTGGACGAATAGGGCTCGTTCGCGCGCGCCAACGCGAGGGGAGGCGCCCGTACTGGGCGGCGGCATTTAGCCGATGATCGGCTGTTCCTCGGGCATGCGAATGACACGGGAACGCTCGCGCAGGGCCAGGGCGGCGGCCACCGTCATGGAGCCCGTGCGCCCGGCGAACATGAGGGCGATGAGCACGTACTTCGCTCCCACGGGCAGAGTGGGTGTGACGCCCGTGGACAGGCCCACCGTGGCGAACGCGGACACCGTCTCGAACAGAATGACGTCCAGCGAATGATCTGTCATCGACAGCAGGAGGACGACGGAAATCGCGACCATGGCCAGACCCAGGAGGGAGACGGCGACCGCCAGGCGCACGGTCGAGGTGGGGATGCGCCGGCCGAAGGTCTCGATGTCGCGGTCGCCTCGGGCCTCGGCGATGACGGCCAGGACCAGCACCGCAAAGGTCGTCACCTTCACGCCGCCCGCCGTGGATGCAGAGCCGCCGCCGATCATCATGAGGATGTCCTGCACGAAGTGGGTCTGCGACTGCATCGCCCCCACGTCCAAGGCGGACAGGCCCGAGGACCGCGAATTCACGCCCGCCAGCATGGCGTTGAGGATCTTCGACGGGGTGTCAATGGAACCCAGCGTCGCCGGGTTATGCCACTCGGTGAGCGCCAGGGCGAGGGCGCCGACGAACGCCAAGATCAGGTAGGTGGCCAGCGTCAGCTTCGTGTGCAGGCGCCAGCGGCGCGGGCTGCGCAGATTCTTCGCGACGTCCATGATGACGGGGAAGCCGATCGCGCCCACGGTCGTGCCCAAGATGATGGGGATCAACATCCACCAGTCCGTGACGTGCGGGGCGAGACCCTCGGGCAAGATCACGAAGCCAGCGTTGTTGAACACGGAGATAGCCATGAAAACGGCGTCCCACACCGCGCCCACGGGATCGATGCCCATCGCGAGGAAGCGGGGCAGGAACATCATGGCCAGGAGCGCCTGCATCGTCAGGGAGGTCGCGATGACGGCCTTGAGGAGGGTGGAGATCTGCCCCATGGCGCCGGTCCCGGTTTCCTGCGTGGCGAGCATGCGCTGGGTCAGGCCCAGGTGGCGGGACACGGCGAAGGCGAGGATCGAGGCGAGCGTCATGACGCCCAGGCCGCCGACGACGATGCCCGCCGCGATGACGGCCTGCCCGAAAGGTGACCAGTAGGTGGCAGTATCGACGGTGGTGAGACCTGTCACACAAACGGCGGATACGGCTGTGAAGAGCACGTCGACGAAAGGCGCGGACGTGTCGGTCGCGGACGCGATGGGCAGCATGAGCAGGAGGGTGATGACCCCGATGATGAGCGCGAAGGTGCTCAGAGCCAGGCGCGCCGGCGAATAACGGGCCTGGCGCGACAGCCACGCGCGCACGCGCTGGGTGCGCGAGCTGGGGACCTGGGGGTGAGGCCCCCTCGGACCACCCGGGACCTGCCGCACGACGGGGGAGGGCTGAGGGGTCAGGGCTTCCTCTGAAATCGCGTGGGACGAGGCCGTGGCGCGCCCGCGGATCAGGGACCTCGTCGCGCCAGACTCAGTGCGCAGGCGAGGCTTTCCTGCTCGCGGCGTGCGCCCCTTGCGTGCCCGTCCCATCGATGCTCCTTAACGACTCTGCAACAAAACTGAATAAAGTTGCAGTTTCCATGCGGTTGGGCAGTAGTATATTTCGTGAGGCTACGTAAGCGGTGAACGAACGGGTTTAGCGCGCCTCGCGAGCATACTGGGAGTCATTAATGGAACAGCAGTCGGCGCCGCGCTTTATGACTGTCACGGAAGTGGCGGACATCATGCGCGTCTCTAAAATGACTGTGTACCGGTTGATTCACAGTGGCGAAATGCCCGCGATCCGCGTCGGAAAGAGCTTCCGAGTCCCCGAGGCCGCGGTCGCCCAGATGATCCAGGCTGGTATGGCGGATCACTCCGGTGGCCAGGCTCGCGTCATTGGCGGGTAGTATAGGCACGATGTGCCCGCTCCGGGCACCCATCATCAACCAGCGGTAGTACCTCTGCCGCCCACACTACGAGGGAGGAACCCCATGGGCTCCGTCATCAAGAAGCGCCGTAAGCGCATGGCGAAGAAGAAGCACCGCAAGCTCCTGCGTAAGACGCGTCACCAGCGTCGCAACAAGAAGTGAGCGAGTGGAGGCCCGGCCATCTGGTCGGGCCTCTCGTGTGCCCCGGCCCCTATACTTGTGGCTTATGGACCGCACCATCATTCACGTCATGCGCCACGGCGAAGTGGCCAACCCCGACGGCGTCTTGTACGGCAGGCTTCCCGGTTTTGGGCTGACGGAGCTCGGGCATCAGATGGCCGCGCGCGCCGCACAGTACCTGGTGGAATCGGGTGCGGATATCGCTCGCGTCATCTCCTCGCCGCTGCTGCGCGCACAGCTGACGGCGGCGCCGACCGCAGCCGCCTACGGGCTGAGCATCGCCTCGGATCCCCGCCTCATCGAATCCGACAACGTGTTCGAGGGGCTCCCGGTCAACTCTCATCGCGCGATGCTGGCCAACCCCAAGTACTACAAGTACTACTGCAACCCGCTGCGTCCCTCGTGGGGCGAACCCTACCGCGACGTCGCATCCCGCATGAGCGCGGCCCTGTCCTCGGCGCTGCGCGAGGCTCGGGGGCGCGAGGCGCTGGTCGTGTCGCATCAGAACCCGATCGTGACGCTGACGCGCTTCGTGAACGGCCAGCCGCTGGCGCACTCGCCCAAGTCGCGGCACTGCTCGCTGGCCTCCATCACGTCCTTCATTTTCTCGGGCGCCACGCTCGTGGGGACCTCCTATGCGGAGCCCGCAGCGGACCTGGTCGCCCTGGCTAAGGACATGACGCCGGGTGACTCTGCCGCCGACCTGCGCCGTTAGCTGTCGGCCCCGGTCGCGTCCCCGTCTGAGGCGTCCTCGCCCCGCTCACGCTTGCGTCGCTCCTCCTCGCGGCGCTTGCGCTGAATGTCGCGCTCGAGGCGGAAGAGGAACTCGGGGTCGTCGTCCGGCGCCGAGGGGCGGGAGGGGGTGTGAGGGCGCGCCTGCTGCGTCTTTTCCGCGCGCGACACCCAGCGCAGCACGAGCCATACGATCGGGCCGATCGCCGCGATCGTCGCCGTGAAGAGGATGATGAGCAGCCAGATCGGCTTGGGGAGCTTGCCGGGCATTTCATCTTCGGGCGTGCGGTGCCAGTCCGCGGCCGCGTAGATGGTGAGCGCGAGCATTGCGACGAAGAAGAGGATCCTGGCCATGCCCCTAGTCTACGGGCGTGGGGTGCCTCACGCGCTCGCGTTCACTCCCGGGGCAATCCCCGATCAGTTGCGCGTGATCCTGGGCAGGTTCGCGTAGGAGGCGGCCGCCCCCGGCGCGAGGACCGCCGCGGCCCCCGCCCGCATGCCGTCCGCCACGGCCTCGTCAAAGG
>NZ_ALIY01000019.1:0-19649 GCF_000283035.1 Actinomyces sp. ICM58 | reverse complement strand
CGACGCCGCCCACGCAGGTCTCCGCGCAGGCGTCCGCGCCGGCGGCCACGGCGCCGTCCTCGGACTACATTGGCTCGACCCCGTGGTCGAACTCGGACTCCGATGCGGCTGAGGGCGAACCCGCGGCGACCGCGCAGCCGCTGTCCTTCTCGCCGCCCTCGTCCGCCTATTCGACGAGCGCGCAGGCGCCTGATTCTTCCCTGCCCCAGGACGACGCTGACGACCGCACGCAGCTCGGGGTGCGCTACGACACGGCTCGCGTCACCTTCGACACGGGAGTGACGTACCCCTTCGGGGGAACGATCGTGCTCGGGCGCAACCCGCTCGCCCCGGCCTCGCACCCCACAGCATCCCCCGTCCCCGTTGACGACCCGCAGCGGAGCGTGTCGAAGACCCACGTGGCGCTGACGGCGACTCGCGAGGGGGTCCTCGTCGAGGACCTGCACTCGACCGGGGGAACGGTCGTCGTTCGCGCCGACGGTGAGGAAACGCCGGTCCTGCCCGGTGCTCCCGTCCACGCGCGAGCCGGAGACACCGTCCGCTACGGGCAGCGGAGCGTGGTCATCGATGGATAGCGCAATCGCCGAGGCGGTCGGCCCCGGGGGCGCACGGCTCGTCATTGCGCACGCGGCCCGCACGGACGTGGGGCGTCGGCGCGTCCGCAACGAAGATTCGTGGGGTGCGTCCTTCCCCGCCTACTTCGTTGCGGATGGGATGGGCGGCAACGACTCGGGCGACATCGCGTCGAGGGCCGTGGTCGATGCTGTGTGTGGCTCGTTGGAACTCGGCGCGTTCGCGACGCCAGCCCTGCTGTCGGAGGCGGTTTCTCGCGCCGCGGCCTCGGTTGGTGCGCTGGGTACCGGACACCGGGCCCCGGGGTCGACGCTGACGGGTGTTGCCTTCCAGGAGTACCGCGGCAAACCCTGCGCGGCCGTGTTCAACATCGGTGATTCCCGTACCTATTTGCTCTCCGAGGGCAGCTTCGAGCAGATCTCCGTGGACCACTCCGAGGTGCAAGAACTCCTTGACGCGGGGTGCGTCACCGACGTCGAGGCCCGGGCGCTTCCCCGGCGCAACGTCATCACACGCGCGTTGGGGGCAGGAATGTCCGGCGATGTCGCCGCGGACATTTTCATGGTTCCCGTCCACCGCGGCGACCGGTGGGTGATCTGCTCCGACGGGCTGTCGGGGGAGGTGACGGACGCGCTCATCGAGATGATCGTGCGACACGTGACGGATCGCGAGCAGGCGACCGACGAGCTCATCGCTCAGGCGCTGGGCGCCGGAGGAAAAGACAACGTCACCGTCATCATCGTGGATGTTGTGGAGGCCGCGCCCGAGTGGGGGCAGCCGAGCAGCGGCGATGAGACGGTCGATAACGATGCGACCCTCAGTGGCCCGACTCACGCTGGCCTGCCGTCGGTGTCGGCGCAGGAGGGACCGCACGCACACGGAGTGGAGGAATGCCATGCGTAGACGCACGTGGACGCCCGGCGGCTACCCTGCCGCTGTGACCGAGCGCGGGATTTTCGTCCTGGAGCCGGGTCATGAGGCGCTCGCCCAGCGATTCTGGGAACTCATGGTGGACGGCGCAGACCTGCCTGTCTTGTTGCAGGAACTGACGTCCGCGTTCGCCGCTAACCTGGCGTCGCTGCCCAGTTTTGTCGCAATCATCGACGAGGCCGGTGGCGCGCACATCGCGGTGCGCGGCGCGTTCGAGGTCGTCGTCGATGGACCCGAGGGGCCGACGTCCGTGGCCGGAGGCAACGTCATCACGTGGTCCGAGTATCGTTTCCGCACGCACTCGGGGTGGCGGATCGCCACGCCGGTGGACGACCTCGGGCCGGAAGAAACGCCGTGGCAGGCGCTCAGCGCGGTTCTGCCCGTGTCCACGCTCGCGTCGGGCACGGTCGGCGAGGTAGCGTGCGGCACGCCCGCCGATTCTCCCGTCAAGTCCGTGGGCTGGGACGAGGTCGCCCCCGCTTCTTCCGAGACTCTGTCCTCCGAGCCTGTGTCCTCCGCGAGCGCCGTCGTCACTCCGGACGAGGTCTCCCCCGCTCTCGGTGCACCCGTTCCCTCTGCGGGCGCGCAAGCGACCCCCGAGGTGTCGTTGACTCCTGATCCCGCCCCCGCCGATTCGGGCGACGCGCCTGCCGACGGCGAGGGTTCCTCCGCCGATCTCTCCTGGCTCGCGGAGGCCTCGTCCGGGTCTGACGAACCGACGGGTGACGCCGACGAGGCGCTCATGGTGGTCGAGGATGACGATTCCCCCGCCGCGGCCTTCTTCGCGGCGGCTGCGGCCCCCTTCTTCGAGGAGGAGCCCCTTGGCTCTGAGGTGCCCGCCCCCCTCGCGGACGACGAATCTGACGAACCCGACGCGCACCCGTCGGCGCCCCTCCACGACTGCGAGGATCCCGCAGCCGAGGCGTTGGCCCAGGCCGAGAGCACGGGGGAGGAAACGCAAATCCCCTGGTACGATCGCGAGGAGGAAGCGGAGGAATCCTCGCCGGGTGACGACCGCGTCTCCTCCGGTGACGCGCAACCGGACCCCGAACCCGAAGAGGAACAGGCATTATCCCCCGCCATCGACGCGGAGCCGGGGTACGCGCCCGGGGAGCAGGGCAGCGAGGATCGTGTCTCCCCCTACGAGTACCTCTACGACGACGTGACCCGTGCGGGAACCGTCGAAGACGCGGCCGTTCGCCATGTTCGAAACTCCGATGTCATCGACGACGACCCCGTTCCCGTTCCCCCACCCCACGGCCCCTTCACCGGTAACGTGCAGGAGGCTGACCAGGAACCCGCCCCCGCCCCATCCCTGCCTATCTCGAGCGTTCCGCTCCCGGCCACGCCCGCGCAACCTGAACCCCCGCTCGACGTGCCACCCGGCGGCTTCTTCATCGACTCCGTCCCCGGGGTCTCCTCGGACGCGCACTCGACCCCCAGGGCGAAGCCGAGCGCGACCTACCGCCGCTTTATGGAGGCCACAGCCGACGGCGACCACGATGGGATGACGACGCTCCCTCAGCGCGCCCGCGAGCTACGCGACTATGCCCGCCACGTCAACTCTGAACCCGACGAGTCATCGCAGTCCGCGTCCGTGCGGGTCTCGCCATTCGCACAGGCCTCCCCCGCCGCGGTCGGGCCGCAGGTCCTGGCCGTCTTGTGCGAACAAGGCCACCCGAACGCGACCCATGCCTCGTCGTGCCGAGTCTGCTCATCGCCGCTGGGCAGCACCGCCGTGACCGTCCCGCGCCCCAGCCTGGGCCGGATCGTCTTGTCGACGGGGGAAGAAGTGGCACTGGAGCAGGACATCATCATCGGGCGTCGCCCGCGATCGAGCGCAGGGGCCGGTCGGCAACCCGCGCGCCTGGTCATCGTCCCAAGCCCCCGCAAGCAGATCTCACGCAGCCACTGCGAGCTACGGATCGACGACTGGGACGTGCGCCTGCACGACCTGGGTTCCAATAACGGAACGTACCTGACGCGCCCCGGGCAGGCCCCCGTGCGCCTGGACGAGAACGTTCCCACGGTGCTCAAACCGGGAGACGTCGTCGAACTGGGTGAAGAGATCTCGTTCCGGATGGAGGAGTAATGCGACGGCCACTTGACCCCCCAGCGATTCCCAACGCGACATTCGTCCGACACCTCGGTTCGGGCGGCTTCGCCGACGTCTACCTGTTCCGCCAGCTGATGCCCCAGCGTGACGTGGCGGTCAAGGTCCTGCGACCGGACTCCAATGCCCAGGCCTCGGCCGCCTTCGACGCGGAAGTCAACCTGATGGCCCGCGTCTCCAACCACCCGTCCATCGTGTCCTTTTACACGGCGGGAATCACGGACGACGGCCGCCACTACCTGGTCATGGAATACTGTCCGCCCCCACACTTGGGCCAGCGCTCCAAAGAGCACCGGATCCCCGTGTCGCAAGCGCTCGACATCGGCGTGCGCATCGCCGGAGCGGTCGAGACGCTTCACCAGCGCGGGATCATTCACCGCGACGTGAAGCCCATGAATATCCTGTTCACACAGTTCGGGCACCCCGTCCTCACTGACTTCGGCATCGCCGCGCAGACAGGAACGGACGAGGAAACAGCCGGCGGGTTCTCCGTCGCGTGGGCGCCTCCCGAACAGCAGGACGGGACAGGCCCCTTCGGGCCCACGATCGACGTCTACTCCCTGGCTGCCACCGTGCACGGCATCCTGACGGGCCACTCGCCCTTCGAGGTTCCCGGAGGAGACAACCGCGAACTCTCCGTGCTCAACCGGGTGCTGCGTTCCCCTGTTCCCACCATCGGTCGAAGCGATGTGCCCGCGGAACTTGAGCGTATCCTCGCGATCGCCATGTCGAAAGACCACAAGCGGCGCTACCAGTCGGCACGCGAATTTGCCCTCGCCCTGCAGCACGTCCAGTCCTCGCTGCGCCTGACCCCCACTCCCTTCGAGGCCATGGGCATGGAGGCCCCCACCACCGCCTACGAGGACGACGAGGGGGAAGAAACCAACGCCGCGCCGATCGCCGTTTTCTCCTCGCATGCCCCGACCCCGGCCTCGTCCATCGCGGACGAGGACGACCGAACCGTCACCGTCTTGACGAAGGTGGACCCCGTCCCGGCGCCCGCGAGCGCACCCGCGCCCGCAGCTGCGCACACACCCGCCTCTGTGCACGCGCCCGCGTCGGGGGACGCGTCAGGGGCCGAGGACGAGGAACGCTCATCCAAGGGCTTCGGCGCGGTCGTGGCGGGGTTCTTGCTCGTGGTTCTGCTCCTCGGAGGCATCGCCTTCGGCGTGTGGACGGTGCTGCGCGGTGAGGGAACCACGAAGGCTCCCACGCAGTCCGCGGCCGATGCTCCTCCGCTTGACGGGCTTCCGTCGGCCAACGCGAACGCGTCGGTCACCGGCCTGTCGGGGACGCTCACCCCCGATGGCGTGACCTTCACGTGGGACTCGGCGGGGGCGGGAACCACGTACCTGTACCACGTCGAGGACCCGAAGGAAGAGCACGCGGTACGTCAGACGAAAGAAACCTCGGTCACCGTGCCCGCCGTGCCCGGGCGCACGTGTCTGTCCGTCGCCGTGCGTAACTCGGACGGACGCTCGTCCAACGAGGCCATCGAATGCGTGGAGACGCCATGAGCACCGCGGGCAACGAGCACGAGGCGATCGTGGAGGAGTCGGCGGTTGTCGACTACTGCGGCGAGATCTACCCGATCCGCGCGGATCAGGAATTCTTGATCGGACGCGAAGCCGACCTGTGTATCGACGACAATCCGTTCCTGCATCGGCGCCTCGTGCGCATCAGCTGTCACGACGGCATGTGGTGGCTGGATAACGTCGGGTCGCGCATCGCGGTCACCGTCGCCGACGAGTCCGGGTCTATGCAGGCGCGGGTCGGTCCCGGGGCTCGTATCCCGCTTGTGTTCGACTCGGTCGTCGTCGTGTTCGCGGCCGGTCCCACGACCTATGAGTTCTCCGTCACCGTGAAGGGGACGACGTTCCGCAGCTACAGCGCCCCGGCCGTTGACTCCGGCGACGTCACCGTCGGGGAAGCACGTTTCACGCCGTCACAATATCTGCTGATTCTGGCGCTGTGCGAACCCTGGCTGATGCAGGCCGGGTCGGGTCCCACCGACATTCCTCGTAACGTCGAGGCGGCGGCCCGGCTGGGGTGGTCGATCACCCGTTTCAACCGAAAACTCGACAACGTCGCCGACAAGCTTGATCGGATGGGTGTTCCCGGCATGCGCGGTCGGCCCGGGTCCTTGGCGACGCACCGGCGCGTCCGACTGGTCGAATACGCGGTCGCCGCGCGGCTGGTCTCCAGCGCAGACCTGCATCTTCTCGACGAGGAGAAACAACGTAACCGCGCCTCTCAAGCGCCCACCGGGAAGGACCGGAGATGAAAATCAAGCTGACGCTGCGCGGGCGCGGACACAGTGACAACGACCTGCTGGTCACCACCGACTCAACTGCGACTGTCGGCGATGTCGCGGCTGCCCTCGCCTCCTCGGGTCCGTCTAAGAGCGCGGGAACACTCGCGTCTCCGGATTCTCTGACCCTTCGTGTTCTGGATCCTGCGGACGGGCGCATCGCTTCGGTTCTCCCCTCGTCTGCTTTCGTCACCGAGACGGGACTTCAATCGGGGTCTCTCGTCGACATCGTGTCGACGAAGGACGCGATCACAGCGGGCGGCGTCGCCGGCGAGCTGCGCGTCTTGGATGGAAATGACAGGGGCATGTGCGTGCCCTTGTACTTCGGCGGCACCACCGTGGGCCGCGCGCCCTCCTGTACGGTGATGCTCAACGATCGGCGAGTGTCAAAGACTCACGCGCGTATTACCGTTGGCTCCTGTATCGAGATTCATGACCTTAATTCCGCCAACGGCGTTCTCGTTGGCAACCATCGCGTCCAGCATGCCACGGTGACCCCCGGGGACGTGATTCTCCTCGGGGACACGCAAATCCAGCTGGTTCAGACGAAGATGCCCGAGTCGACGGGGGAATCGACTGACATTGGTTTCATAAGGTCGCCCCAGGTCATCCCTCACACGAGCGCTCGGACCGTCAAGCTCCCCGAGGCGCCCACGCGTCCCAAGCCCTCGCGTTTCCCGATCATCGGCCTCATCGCGCCGCTGATTATGGGCGTGAGCATGTTCCTCATGACCCGACAGCTGACGAGCCTATTGTTCGTCGTCCTCAGCCCGGTCATCATGCTCGGCTCGTGGTGGGATCAGCGCAGGCAGGCGAAAACCGAGTTCGCCGAGGCCATGGGACGCTTCGAGGATGCCCTGCGCATCACGCACCAGGACCTGGAGGAGAGTCGGCGCGAGGACGTGGAATCACGCCACGCGCAGTATCCTCCGATCGACCAGGTCATCGCGGGGGCCCTGCGTCGCGACGGTTCATTGTGGATGCGGCGGCCGGAACACCCGGAGTTCCTCAAGTTTCGGCTCGGTCAGGGCATGGACGTCGCGAGGGTCACCATCGAAGGGGCGGATCAGCGCTCTGGGCTTCCGGAGGCCATCGCCAGGGTACGTGCGCTCGCTGACGAGTATTCCCGGGTCGCACACGTTCCTCTCGTTGCGGATCTTCGGGCCTCCGGCGGCTTGGGCCTGTGCGGTCCGGCGGACATTCTCAGGCAGGCGCGCGGCGCGATTGCGGCGCAGTTGGCGGCGCAGTACTCCCCCGCAGAAGTCATCGTCACGTGCCTGACCTCCGCTGAACGGGTGGATGGCTGGGAGTGGATGAAGTGGCTTCCCCATTCCTCTTCCCCGCACTCCCCCTTCGGCTCCGGCATTCACCTGGCCTCCGACTCCACCTCGGGCAAGGTTGTGCTCTCGCAGCTTGAGGGACTCCTCGAAGCACGCAGCCAAGGGGATCCCAGCGAGGTCTGCGACCGAGGCCCCGACGTTTCTTCCGCACCGAAGGAGGAGGCCTCGGGCGAGGATTCAACCAAGGAGTATCCGAATCCCATTCCCGCGGTGGTCGTCTTCGTCGACGACGTGCTGGTGGACCGAGCGCGTCTGAACCGCATTGCTGAGCTCGGCCCCGACAGGGGAATCTATGTCGTGTGGATGGCCCCGACGTTCGCCGAGCTGCCAGCGGCGTGCCGCTCGTTCATCGCCTTCAATGGCGCTCAGGCGTCCATCGGCGATGTCCGGGCCTCGCGCGCGCTCCAGGACGTGTCCGTGGACCGCGTATCCGACGAGGAGTTGGCTTGCCTAGGCAGGTCACTCTCGCCTCTCTTTGACGCGGGCGTCCCCGTCGACGATGACTCGGACCTGCCCGGCTCGATCTCCTACGTGGACCTGACGGGCCAGGAACTGGCGGACGATCCCAATGCGCTCATCGAGCGTTGGAGGGCCTCGCACTCGATCATCGACCGCGCTCCCGGGCGCCCACACAAGAAGATCCCTGCCGTTCCTCTGGCCGCCCTCGTTGGCCAGGGCGCGAGCGAACCCATGCAGCTGGACCTGCGCGTGCATGGCCCGCACGCGCTGGTCGGCGGCACCACTGGCGCCGGCAAATCCGAGTTTTTGCAGGCGTGGGTCCTCGGCATGGCTCAATCGGTCTCGCCTGACAGGCTGACTTTCCTGTTCGTCGATTACAAGGGTGGTTCCGCCTTCGAGCAGTGTACGGAGTTGCCGCACACCGTCGGCTTGGTCACCGACCTGTCGCCCTACCTGGTACGCCGTGCCCTGACCTCACTGCGCGCAGAGCTGCGCTACCGCGAGCGACTGCTGAGCGAGAAACGGGCGAAGGACCTCGTCACCCTGGAGAAGTCCGGGGATCCCGACTGTCCCCCCTCGCTCGTCATCGTTGTCGACGAGTTCGCGGCGCTCGTGAACGAGGTCCCGGAGTTCATCGACGGCGTCGTCGACGTTGCGCAGCGGGGACGGTCCCTCGGCCTCCACCTTATCCTTGCGACGCAGCGCCCCGCTGGTGTCATCAAGGACAACCTCCGTGCGAACACGAACCTGCGCGTCGCCCTGCGCATGGCCGACATCGATGATTCCCAGGACGTGCTCGGCGACCACATGGCCGCCCACTTCCCGCAGAACACGCCCGGTCGTGCCGCTGCGAAAACGGGACCCGGCAGGATTTCGGTATTCCAGTCGGCCTACCCCGGCGCCCGCACGACCGAGGGTCTCAAGACCACGCAGGTTGACATCGAAGCACTGGGCTTCGGCATGCCTCAACCGTGGAAGACGCCCGAACCCCCCAAGCCCCGCGACGATGTCCCCACTGACATTTCCCGCGTCGTTGGCACGATTCGTGCGGCCGCCGAGAAAGCGCAGATTCGCCCGCCTCGCAAACCGTGGCTGCCTGAACTCGCGCAGACCTACAACCTCGCGCATTTGCCCCAACGCTCCGACGATAAGATCGTCCTCGGAGTCTTGGACGATCCTGAGGAACAGACGCAGGAAGTCGAGTATTTCCGCCCCGATCAGGACGGACATATCGCCTACTACGGGGCGTCGGGTTCCGGAAAGACGACAGCGCTGCGTTCACTCGCTATCGCAGCAAGCATCACGCCTCGCTCCGGTCCCGTCAATGTCTACGCCCTCGACTTCGCTGGCGGCGGCCTCGACATGCTCAAGAAGCTCCCCAACGTCGGCGACGTCATCGTCGGCGACGACGACGAGCGAATCGCGAAGCTCATCACCATGCTCGGCGACATCGTCGAGGAGCGCTCAGTCTCCTACAAGGCGATCAACGCCAACCACTTGACCTCCTACCGCGAGCTGTCGGGGTACAAGGACGAACCCCGATACCTGGTGCTCATCGACGGGATCGCAGCGTTCGCCGAGACGTACCAGCTCACTGGACGCTACGCGGCGATCTGGAGCCGCTTCCAGCAGGTCCTGTCGGATGGGCGCGAAGTCGGCGTTCACTTCGCGGTGTCGGCCGATCGACCGCAGGCCATTCCAAACTCGATCGCAGCGTCTTTCCAACGAAAAGTGGTCCTACGACTGACCGACGAGGACGCCTATCTCTATTTCAATCTTCCACGCGATGTCCTGAGCGCGTCGAGCGCGCCCGGTCGCGCGATGCAGGTGGGCAACCCGAACCTCTTGCAGCTGCCGATCCTGGGCACGAACGTCACAGACTTCGCTCAGGCCAGGGAAATCGAGTCGCTCGCCGGGACCAGATACATGCGTCAACGCACGCGGCCGGCACCGATCCGTTCCCTGCCGCTCGATATACCGGCGCGCGAGGTCGACCTCACTGTCGATGGACGCCCGGTCATCGGTGTCGAGGCTGGTTCGCTCGCTCCGATGCCGCTGCGCCCTGCGGGCACTGTCGCCATCACCGGCCCCGCCCAGTCGGGCAGGACCAACATGGTCCGGTGGCTGGCCCGCAGCGTCCACCGCGCATTCCCGAACGCGGTCATGCTGCACGCGAGCGCACGCCGCTCCCTGGTGGCGAGGGAACCGCTGTGGACGGAGACGGCGCAGGGGGCGGACAAGATCGCGTCCATGCTGATCAAGCACGCCCACCTGTTCGAGGAGGAGGCGCCGGACAACACGCCGGGAGTCGTCCTCTTCGTCGAGGGCATCGGAGAGTTCTCCTTCTCCGCGTGCGATCAGCAGCTGCAGGACGCCATCGCCTCGTCGAAGGCCAACGGTCATCTGGTCGTTGCCGAGGCCGACGTGTCGGGTTGGTCGTTCGGCGGCTCCCTGGCATCGGGCGTGCGCAGCGGGCGAACCGGGATCGTCCTGTGTCCCTCGCCCGGTGAGGGTGAGAACGCTGTCGGCGTCGCCGTGCCCGGCGTCTCTGGGCGCGAAGCCGTGCCGGGCCGCGGGTACTTTGTCCAGTCCGGTAAGCAGTGGAAAGTGCAGGTGCCCCGAGTATGACAAGACCCGATGGGGACTAGTCCCCATCGCCCATGACAAGACCGAATGATAGTTTGAGGTTACGGGCTAATCACCCTATCCGACGTGGGAACCGTCGGCCCGAACACACCAGACCTCGATACCCACCCCGGGTATCCCATTCTCAACGGAGGAACACAATGGCAAACCTGAATGTCACCTACGACCAGATGCAGTCCGCGGCGACTCGTCTGCGCAACGGTCAGAACGATCTGCAGACCAAGCTCAACGAGCTGCGCTCGCTGGTCCAGCAACTGGTTCAGAACGGCTTTACGACGTCGCGCGCCTCGGGCGCCTTCGACACCGCCTACCAGGAGTTCACCCAGGGCGCGACCCGCACGATCCAGGGAATCGACGGCATGGCTGATTACCTGAACAAGGCCGCTCAGGCACTTCAGCAGACCGACGAACAGCTGGCGCAGTCCATCGGCAAGTAAGGTCATCATCTCCTGGGGCGCGGGCGAGCGCCCGCGCCCCAGGCTCGATGCAGAAAGGAAACGCCCATGCCGGACCTACAAGTCGATATCAGCGAGTTGCGCAACCGGTCTAAGTCCCTGCGCGCAACCGCCGCTCTCCTTAACGACGTCAAAATCGACGCCTTGGACATTGCCTCTGTTGTCGGCCACGAAAGGCTCGCGGGGAAAGTCAGAGAGTTCGGCAACAACTGGGACACCACCCGGGGCCGTTTCCGCGATCACCTGGAGGCGCTGGCGAAGACCTTCGACGCCATCGCTGACACATTTGAAGATCTCGACGGAAAGCTCGCAGAGGCGCTGAGGAGAAAGAAATAATGAGTACCCTGCCAGGAGAACCCGCCGCCCTGAAAACGAAGGTTGAGGGGCTGATCACCTCCGCGAACAGCATCCAATCCGCAATCGACGACCTCAATAAGTTCGTAACGACGTCGAAGTCACAGGCCGTCGCGGCCACGCATAAGGAGGTACAAAACGCCAAGAAGAGCCTGGAGGCGGCACACGGCCGATACAAGAACACAGGCCTAGCTCTGCGCGAATACCAGGTGGTCCTCGCCGACTGCCACAAGCGCGCCGACGCGGCTGCTGCCCGGGAGGAGAGCGCCAACCGGCAGCGCAACGACGCACAGCGCACGGTGACCGCGACAAAGAAGCGTCTCCAGCAGCTGCAGAGTTCCCACGTCCCCTCCGTCAACGTCCAGAACGCACAAAACGCAGTCCAGCAGGCGATGAGTAACGAACGTCGGGCTGCGAAGGCGGCGACCGACGCATCGACGGAAATCGCTCAGATCGCCCAAGAGGTGGATGAGGCAGCTGGCCGCACCATCAGCAAGATTGACACGGCGATGTCTGGCACCAAAGACAACTGGCTGGACAAGATCTCTCAGTTCATCAACAAGGTCGGCCAAGTTCTCGCTGATATCACCCAGTGGGTGACGAAAGTTCTCAAAGAGGCGATCGAGGGAATCGCCAAGGTGCTCGCGAAAGTTATCGAAGTACTATTAACGATCGCCTTCACTATTCTCTTGATCGCAGTTGGATTCGCCATATTTCTGGTTACAGAAATACTACTTCTGATACTCGGTGCTGTACTTCCAGCTTCACTGCTGTTTTACCTTTCCCTCGCAAATCTCACAGGCGCGATGATTCTGTTCTCCTGTGGGCAAAAGATACTTATGGGCTTCCATAACATTGGCTGCGAGATTTCGACTCTTGTCACATGTCCAGCAAACGTCCATTACGGCGACAACGGGGAGACGACGGACACCATCAACACGCGCCCGGGCAAGGAGGGCCTCATCCGGGACAAGATGGACCTCGCAGGCAGGCCCCACCCCCGCGGAGATTGGAAGGAGCCTCCCGGCTGGCACGAGGTGAGGCCGGCGGAGCTGCGGAAACTGGGTATCGATCCGACGATCCTCGAGGACAAGAAGACCGGCTTCCACGCGACACTCTTCCGGGACGACAACGGACGCTACGTCCTGTCCTACGAGGGAACAAATTTCAGTGACCTGAGAGGCGACGTGCGCAACGACGCAATGGGGGCAGGAGCCACGTCTGAGCAAGTACATCAGGCGATCCAATCAGCTACAGTCATCAAGCAGCGCCTGATGGCCAACGGCGTCACCGCGGGCAACTTCTCCCTGGCCGGCCATTCCCTGGGCGGGGAGCTGGCAGCAGCGGGTTCGATCGCGACGGGGTCGAAGGCGACGACCTTCAACGCTGCGGGATTGAGTTACACGAGCATGACGCTCGCTCGAGAGTCGGCAATACAAAACGGTTTCTTCACCTCCGACGTTGATGCGCGTGCCCGCGTCGAAAACTACCACTTCACCACCGATCCACTGACCTTACTGCAGAGGCGGAGCTCCCTGCCGGAGGCATATGGGAAGCAGATCGAAGTCCAGGCATCCGTGGAGGATCTGAACAATTTCTACGACCTCGAACGGGGACATGGGCTTGACGCGATGAAGCGACAGTACGACGCGCAGAACTGGTTTTTGTACGACCACCCGCAGAAATCGGAGCAGCGGTGAGATTCGCCGATTCTCCTGCCGAAGCAGGATCTGCCCCATATGAATCCACACGTCGTCCCGAGCAGTATCTGACCTCCACACGAGAAAGCAGAATCAACGATGGCAAGCGATAACAACCTCGGCGACGACCCACGCCTCGTCTTCAACCTGCCGGGCACCTGGTACCCCGTGGCGATCACGGATGAGGGGGCCTCGGAACAGGACGTCGAGCGCATGGTCCAGGGCATTGTCGGCCCGGCGGACGACGCGGCCGTGCTGCGTCGCCAGATGCACGATCAGGTGGTCGATGCGTGTGCCGAGGCCATGGAAGGCGGCGCCGTCGCTATGTACTTCGGCAAGGAGCTGGAAAAGGATGCGCCGTTCCCTGTGAACATCACGGTCTATCAGCCGCCGGGGCTGCGCATGAGCCCCGCGATTGGCACCGAGAGCGAGGAGGTGTTTGGCATCCTCCGAATGGGCTTCGAGGACGCCGACGACGAGTTCGTAGAAGTTGAGGGCGCGAACTTCCGGGCACTGCGCCGCGTGCTCATCGAGAAGGATGATTCGTTCCACGTCGAAGCCCCCGAGGACGAGACGCCGGAGGAGGCGGCCTTGCGCGCCGAGGCGGAGAAGCTTCAATTCGAGCGGATGCGCGTCGATTATTGGGCGCACGTGCCCGACACGAAGCAGATCGTGATCGTCTCTTTCGTAACGCAGATGGCCATGATCAAGCACCTCATGCTCGAACTCTTCGATCTGTTCATCGCGGCGTCTCGTTTCGTCACGGATTCGACCGACCAGGACGACGCAGGGACCGTGACGGAGGCCGAGAACGCGGCCGCGGAGGAATCCTCCAGCTGAGAGCCACGAGGCCGAGGACCGCTGCGACGCTAGTCGTCGGAGGGTGCGGACAAGAGCGACGCCCAGTCCCGCACGTTGTGAGGAAACAAAGGTCGGCTTTGCTTACTCCTCATCACTCTTTCGTACCATTGTTTGATTCATAGGAGAACACTTCATGGAACTTGCGATAGCACTCCTCATTCTCGTCGCGCTCGGCTTCCTCTATTACGGGTGGATACGGCTGCGACAGGAAGCCGAGGCGAAGGCCCGTCAGCTCATCTTCCGGAAAAGCCACCGTGAGGGCGAAGGCGCCGTGGCGCGCTCACACCGCGTGACGCCACGGTCGGCGTCGGCGACAGAACTCCTCGACGCCGCGTGGGCGGCGATCGACGTTCCTGAAGGCACAGAGTCGCTCAACTGGTTGGGTGCCACCATTTTCAAGGTGCGAAGCGACGACCAGAGCACGATCTTCTTCACCCTGAAATGGAAGTACGGCTCCCCCAACTGGATCGCCATGCTGTCTCTCGAAGACGACGGGTCACTGTCGTGGAGCGTCCCCCAAGCGAGACAACTCAACGGTCTGGTACCCGAAGCAAAGAGCCTGGCCAATTTGGAGCGACGAGTCATCAGAGCGCTACGGTTGCGCGATCCCTACTGCGTCATAACGAGCGAAGAAAGTAAGACACAATGGAAGCGTCAGTAAAACACAACATTCCGATTCTCGCCGGCGCCGGCCTGATTGCCATCGGCGCCCTCTGGTTCTTCACCACAGACAACGACGCGACGAAAATACTCCCCCTGCTCCTCATACTCGTGGGAGCCGGCCTAGCGTACCTGTACCCGTACTTCGGTCCCGCTTTGCTGCCCGATCCGCTCGCCGCCGTCGACCCCGAGCCGTGGAGGACCGTGCCGGCCACCAACGAACAGGAGGCGCAGGCATACCGGGCGTGGGTCGAGCAGGCCTTCGCCGCCACGCAACAGCCACCGGGGATGCCGACCGCACCCATGATGGCGCAGAACCCACCGATGGGCGGGACGCAGGCTCGCATGAACGAGGCCGGGGCACCCCAGGCGTCCATGCCCCCTTCCGCGCCGGCTGGGACGCAACCGCCCACCCCGCGCCAGGGCGCCGCAGAAGAGGCCAACCGCCCTGTCTCGATCGGCCCGCTTCCATCATCGACTGACGCCGCACCGGTGAACCAGCCGATCTCTATCGGCCCACTCGTCGCCCCCGAGCCCGACGCTGCGCCCGCCCCGCAACAGGCAACGGAGCCCCCCGCCCCGCAGCCACCCTCACAGGAGCCGCAACCCGCGTCGCCAGCCGACGGGGCCACCGCGCCGGAGGATAACGACCTGGACATGACGCGCGCGACGCCCTCCCCCGCCAGCAGGTTCACGATTGCCGACGCCATCGACCCGGAGACCCCGTGGGACGTTCAGGCGGAGATCGCCCGCATGAGGCCGGACCTGTGGGTGCCCCTGTCGAAGAACCCGTCCCTGTACCCGGATCTCAGGGCCTGGCTCGATCGCCATATCACCAACGAGTAGGTCTGTGGCCAACGCGCGAGGCCCGACGAGTGTGGGGGCCGCCCAGATGGGCGGCCCCCACAGCGCCCCAGGCACCGGACGCTAGTCGCCCGCCTCCCCCACCTCGACGGCGCCCTCCTTGGCCTCCACGACAGCCAGCCCCGCATCGGTGAGGATCGTCGCCGCCCACGGCCTGCCCGCAGGACAGGCGCGCACAACCACACGCCCAGCCCCGGCCTCGTCGAGGGCAGCGACGGCACGCTCGACGATGCGCGTGCGCAAACGCTCCTCGTATTGCGTGCTCCCACCGCGGGTAGCATCACCGCGGTCGTCGAACAGCACAACCTCGACGCCTCGGCTCCGCGCGCGCCTCGCAGCCGCCACGACCTCGGTCCCCGTGAAGTAAGGCGCGCGGATCTCATCGCGCAGTTCAGCCTCCAACAGGAGCGCCTTCATGGAGAGCTCCGGTGTCAGCTCCTGATCCCTGATCGCCTCCAGCGTTCCTCGCACGCGCACGGACACGTCGGCGAGCTTGTCCGCCATGGCCCTATTCGCGCTGACATGCAGCTCTTTGTCCAAGCGCGCCCGGCTTTCGGCTTTCAGGGACCGCTTGATCGCGGACGTCGCGACACCCGACCAACGAACGAGGGCAAACCAGAAGACGAACGTGAGGACGTGACCGATCGAGAAGGAAACGATCAGGAAGGGTGGCCGCCCTTGGATCACGACCCACGCGACGATGGCAGCTTCGAGCCCGGTGAATCCGACGACCGCCTCGAGCGTGCACTGGCGGATGAGCAGGAGAGCAAGCAGGAGCATCGAGGCGCCCGCGCTCCACGACGACCAACCCGGCCATCCCGCCGTGTTCCTGATCATGACGAGCACCGCCAAGTTCGTGATGCCAACCGTCGCGGCGCTCCCCCACGCCACCGGCGTCGGCACCACGCGACCCGGCCACGGCGCCACGAGCGCGCCACCCGATACCGCCATGAGGGCCAGCGCCAGGACGACGGGAACCGTGTGCGTGTAGGCTCCGTGACTGAATTCGATCGCCACCATGTACGTGTGAAAGACAACGCCGGCGACAACGAGCAGGCGAGCACCGCGCGATTCCGCCGCGCCACGGACCTTCGTGTCCCACTGCGTGCGCGACGGGTCCTTATCGCCCTGCCCCACGCGCGGTCTCCAGGCGATAGCCGAGCGGACCACCTGACGGCTCGTCACGTGGCGGCGCGGGGCGCTCCACTCGAGCGTCACCCGCGTCCCACCGCCGGGACGGGAGGCCAGGGTGGCCGACCCCCCGATCGTGCGCATCCGCTCAACGATGGACTGCGACACTCCGTGGCGTCCCTCGGTACCACGCGACACGTCGAAACCACACCCCGTATCGGTAATCGTGACGCGCACACAGTCCCGGCGTCCGACGACCTCAACACGGCACTGGGCGGGCTTGCTCGGATTCGAGGCATCGGAACCGGCGTGCACGCGGACGTTGTTGAGCGCTTCGTGGGTCGCCGCGCTCAGAGCCCGTCCCACGTCGCAAGGAATCCGCCACTGGTCAGAGGGAAGGTCCAACGTCACGCTCCAATGTGGCTGCCCAGGTTCGACGAGCGCGTCGAACACACCGCGCAGCTGCTCGGTATCCATGGTGGCGCTGGAAGGAGGGTCGGGAACCAGCGCGCGCAGAGCGGCATCGGCGCCCGCGCGCGCATCGGAGCGGGCGATCCCCGGTTTGAACGCGAGAATCAGCGCGGAGAGCACGTAGTCGTGGATGAGTCCGTTGCTGCGTGCCCGCGCGCGGCCCCGGGCACACTCGACGGACAGGGCCCGCTCGGCGTCACGGGCACTGCGACGCGACTCGTCGAGGCCTCGAACGGTCGTCAACGTCCACTCAAGCATTCCCGCGTGAGTCACAGCGACAAGTAGGAAGTAGAGGGGGCCGACCGCCGTCTCGAACACCGTGTTGGTGGGGTTGGCCGGTATGAGGGCCATAACCTGCAGGAACGCGATGCCACTGAGGTAGACGGCTGTGTGACGGCCACGCAGGACGGCGATGCAACAGATCGCGGCCGGCAGGTTCAGAGCCAGGATGGGGCTGGTGTCGGAGACGACCGCCTGGTAGTAGACCGGCGGGATCGGCGAAGCGAGCTGGACTGCGGGCATCGCCACGCACGCGATCATGAGGGCCAGGTAACACACCAGGTAAAGGCGTGTCAGCAGGAACCACCCGGTATCGGCGGGGGTCGGCGTGTACCGGCGTTTCCTCACCGTCGTGATGGTCGCCGCGAGCGCGCACATCCCAGCGCACGTGGGCACGATCAGGTTCGGCGAATAGACCAGCCATTGGGCGACGTCAGTCTGTGAGCTCCACGTCGGGATCAGCTGGGGGCCGCTGACGATCGATATGGAAACGGCCGCCAGAACCGCGATGAGGACTATCAGGCGCTGCATCTGCAGCGCGTAGGGGCCGAGCGTGCGCGGGTGCATCACTCGAAGTAACTAACGAGGCCGTCTTCAGCTGCGCGTCGGAAAAGGTCGACGCGGGAATCGGCGTGGCGTCCCGCTTCCCTGTATTTGTCGCGGATTCGAGCGATATAGGTATTGACGGTGTTCTTTGAGACGCTCAGGGTGCGCGCGACGCAAGCAGAACTCTCGCCGGAGGCATAGTGGGTGAGGATTCGTGCCTCGAGGTCAGACAGGTGATCGGCGAGGAAATCTTCGTCGGCGTCGAGCGCGGCGGCCCAGTCGGGGGTGGGGAAGGTGGCGCCGTCTGCGGCGGCGAGGACGGCTTCGACGAGGTCTTCGGGGGGAGCGGACTTGCGGATGATGGACAGCGCTCCCCCGGCGATCGCTCGGCGCACCAGGTACGGGTCGTCGCCGGAGGTGTAGACGACGACGGGAATTGCGCGCCCGGTGAGGTCTGCGATGTTGCGGTCAGGGTCGGAGCCGTCGGCGAGGCGCAGGTCGAGGATGGCGACCTGTCCCCGCAATCGCTTCGCGTCGCGGACGGTCGGGGCCCAGCTACGCCCCGGTTGTTGAACGCGGCTGTCACGCCGAGGCCGACGACGCGGTGATCGTCAATAACGATGATCTCAATGGTGGTGTCTCCCATCGTATCTCCTCCTTCGCGCTGCCCCGGCCTGCCGGGCCGACACCATTTTTTCTCCCAGTCTAATTGCGCAGAAAGGCTTTTTCCAACACCGCCGGTCAGGTGACATTTCAAGTCGCGACAACCGCACGGATCTTCTTGTGAGCGGCATGGTGAGTGGAGGACCCATCGACACGCACTGTGCGCGCGAGAATAGTGATTGTTCGGGTTTTTAGAGGGGCGATGACTGACTGTTGTCATACTCCGCGCTCAGGGACGAGGCCGGGGCTGCCTTCGCGCGGACAGCGCCGTCGGGTGTCCGTTTCGTGGCGGCCCAAGGCCCGGGTTTCTTCAGCGGTTCCCCGCCCCTGCCCCGCGTGCGGTGCCGAGGCCTCGCGAGCGGATCCAGCCGGGCAGGCGCGAGGCGAGGACGGCGCCCGCGCTCATCAGCGCGATGGTGCCGCCGGCGCTCAGGCGTGCGGGGACCGCGATCGCAAGGCCGGCGATTCCTAGCGCCGCGCCGAGCAGCGGGCATCCGATGAGGAAGGCGCGCGAGCTTCGCACGAGGGGCGCGAGCGCGGCGGCGGGGGCGGCGATGAGGGCGATCGACAGAATCGTGCCGACGGCTGGGATCGCGACGGTGACGGCGGCGAGGATGAGGCCAAGGATGATGCGTTCGTCGCGCGAGGCGCCGCGCGCCGCCGCGGGGTCGGCGGGGTCGAAGCAATGGGCCAGGAGCTGTCGGTGCCCCGCGGTGGCGATACCGACGGCGAGGAGCCCGACGGCGCCCGCCCACGCGACGTCCGCGGGCGAGACGGTCATGACGGATCCGGTGAGGAACGAGCTGACCGCGAGGGGAAGGGGTTTGAACCAGGTCGCCAGGAAGTAGCCGGCGGCAAAGCCGGCGGTGAGGACGATGCCCGCGGCCCCCTGGCTGGAAATCCCGGGGATGGAGGCGAGGCGACGCATGAGGGCGACCAGAGGGAGAGTCCCCAGGAAGGCACCGACGTAGAGCGCCGCAGACATGCCCGAGTGTCCGAGGCCGAGGCCGGAGGCGACGACGACGCCGAGGACCGCGCCTGGGAAGGTCCCGTGGGTGACGGATTCGGCGAAAAAGATACGCCGGTCCAGGTAGGCGAAGGCGCCGACGAGCCCGCACAGCCCGCCAATGAGCGCGACGTGGAGGGCGGGAATCATGAGGAGGCTGAGGATCACGATGCCTCCCCCACCGCAAGCGTCGCCGCCCCCCATGTTTCACGCCCTGTTTCACGCGGGTCCACGGCGCCCTGAGGGCCGCCCGAGGCCTCGTCGTGCCCCGCGCGCCGCTCGCGCAG
>NZ_ALIY01000018.1:0-2814 GCF_000283035.1 Actinomyces sp. ICM58 | reverse complement strand
GCGGGTGAAACAAAAACATGAGTGCACACACTGCCGCAACCACTATACAAATCACGATCAACCCACACCCCCCCAACACACGGCGGGGGGATGGTGTTGAACACCAGTCTTGTGGTGGTCATAGCACCGGGGAAACGCCCAGCAACATTCCGAACCTGGAAGCTAAGCCCGGCAGCGCCAATGGTACTGCAACCGACAGGTTGTGGGAGAGTAGGACACCGCCACAACACACTTCAGGCAAGCGGCCAGGAACCCAACGGTTCCTGGCCGCTCCGCTATCCCACACAGCAAAAACCACCCCTAGCGACCGACACACACAAAACCACACCCAGCAAACACACCAGCCTCAGCGGCAAATCCGCCATCGAATACGAACCACACCAAGGGTCCTGGACAAACAACTACCGCATCAACAAAGCGTCAATAACTTGCCACAACCCCAGCACCCCTTCGTTGAACCCATCTACACCCCACTCGACCCGCCCCTCACCCCCCAGCGCGTCCAAGCCGGCAACCACCGTCCACCGTGCGCGTGGGGGATGCTTGCGGCCGTCTGGTTATGGTGCGACACACGAACGGACTTATGTCGCCCACATTTTGCCTCTTGGCATGGGATGCTAGAGGCATGGTCACTTCTTCACATCCGCGAGGGTCGCACCGCCACGGGGGGCGCGACGAGGTTCTCGCCCAGCGCATGGCGGCGCACGACCGCCTCGCCCATCAATCCCAGGTAGTCCTGCGTCTCGGACAGATGTTGCTGTCCTTTGGCGCGAGTGCGTATCGCGTGAAAAAGTCCATGGCGGACGTCGCGCGCGCCGTCGGTATTTCCGAGCATCGCGCACAGGTCACGTATACGGAAATCATTACGACCGCCTACGCGAGCGGGACCTTCCGCACGGAGTTGGCGGAGCAGCGCCTCATGGGCGTCAACGCGGACAAGATCGACCGCATCAACAACTATGTGGCGTCGCTGAACGGTAAGTCGGTTCGCGTTGAAGACGTTTCCGACGAGCTCGACAGGATCGCGAAGGTGCCAGGCCTGTACGACTGGTTCTCTAACGCGCTCGCATCGGGTCTGGCCTGTGCGGCCTTCGCTTTCCTCAACGGTGGGGGATGGGTCGAGTGCTCCGCCGTGGCGGTGGCCTCGTTCTTTGGGCAGGCGCTGCGTCGTCAGATGCTGGTTCGTCACATGAACCACTTCGGCGTGTGGATGGCATGCGGTGCTCTTGCTGCGATGATCTATATCCTGTTGGTGGCTCCAGCTCAGCAGTTCCTCGGCATCGAATCGACCCACCAGGCCGGTTTTATTTCCGCACTGCTCTTCCTGGTGCCTGGCTTCCCGCTTGTGACAGGATTGATCGACCTGGTCCGACAGGACTTCGAGGGAGGCATCGGGCGCCTCGTGTACGTTGCGATGCTCGTGGCGTCCGCCGGCGTCGCGGTCTGGGCGATCTCCGCGGCCTTCGGTTGGTCTGTTACTCCCGAGTATGGCGTCGAGCTGACGCCGTGGCTGCACTATCTGTTGCGCTTCCTGACGAGTTTCGTTGCGGCATACGGGTTCGCGATGCTCTTTAATTCGCCGCAGCGCGTGTGCGCGACCGCAGCCATCATCGGCGCCGTGATCAACACTGCCCGAATCGCCCTGCACCTGCAGCTGGGCTTGCCTGCTCCGGCTGCCGTCGGCTTGGCAGCGCTTGCTGCCGGTCTGCTCGCGGTGTTCGTTGCGCGCAGGACGCGTTTCTCGCGCGTGACGCTGTCCGTGCCCGCCGTCGTCATCATGATTCCCGGTGTTCCCTTGTACCGAGCGCTCACGTACCTGAATAATCAGCAGATCGACGATGCTCTCGCAGCCCTCTTCACCGTGCTGTTTACGATCGTCGCCATTGGTATGGGCCTGGCGCTCTCGCGTATGCTCACGGATAAGAACTGGCTCATGGAGAAGCAGGAGCGGGTTCCTAATCTGTGGGAGTTCGAAGAGGAGGACGCATGAAGTTCGAGATCGAGGCGGGCGTCAAGCCGCCGGCGTTTGAGTTCGAGTACGAGATCAGCCGCGATGAGATTTGCGCCGTTGGCCGCAACATTGCGATCGTGTGCACGGCTGCGGTGATTACACGGGTTCTTGTCGCGCTCATCCAACGCTGATTGGTCGTTCATTGACGAGGCCGTGGCCGGGAAACCGGTCGCGGCCTCGTGTCGTTGGGGGTTCGGGTTGTGGCGCTGCCTGATGTCCGGCGTCGCTTATGGCGTCGCATGGTGACCGGGCGCCATGCGGCGTGCCTCCCGGTTCATTGGTTACAACGTGTTGGTCGCGGCTCGGTCTCTGGCATCGTCAAGGGAGGAGTGTCGGGCTAGCACGCTCACGCCGCAGCGCCTCAGACAGGATGCGCACCATCGGGAGGATGACTCCTGATCGGGAGCTTTCGACCCGTTTGGGGGCATTCGACCCGTGAGGGAAGATTCCACCTGATCGAGAGCATTGCGCCCGATCAGAACGGGTTGGATGATCACCGATGGGGTGTTTTGCCTTATCGGGACAAGCCCCGTTGTGGAGTTGGTCGCCCGTTCCCCTGCCACGGTTCTGTCGGTGACGCCTTTCTGGCGTTTATCGGCGTCCCGCCGGGCAGCGCCGCACCAGTGAGAGAGCGTGACGACAGTGAGGGAGCATGACACCAGGGGTAATGGTGGGGGTTTTGCACCATTAGAAGCATCCTGTCGGCGTGTCGCCGGCGTGTCGTGGCTCTAATGATGCAATTCCCCCCCCGTTTGGCGGCGGTGTCGGCAGATTCTAGGGGTGGTTGCAACACATGCTATGCC
>NZ_ALIY01000017.1:0-6261 GCF_000283035.1 Actinomyces sp. ICM58 | reverse complement strand
GAGACCGGACTGGCCGGGGCGGGCCGTTCGGTCGTCGCCGTCGGCCTCGACATGGCTGCGGCTCACCTGGGGCCGTGGGAGGCCACGCGCGTGCTCATCGTCGGCACGGGCGCCTACGCGGGAGCGACCGTCAGCACCCTGAACGCGCTTTGCGCATCCGACGTGTCCGTCTACTCGACGTCGGGGCGGGCCCGCGAATTCGCCGAGGGACGAGGCATCGGCTGGGTTGACGGCGCCGACCTTCCCACCGCCCTGACGCGCGCCGACCTGGTCGTGACGTGCCGGGGACTGGGAAGCCCCATCCTGACCCGCGACATGGCCGCCGCCTCCGGGCGCACCGTCGTCCTGGACCTGGCCCTCATGCGCGACACCGACAACTCCGTCGGCTCGCTCCCGAACGTGACGCTTATCGACCTGCCGACCATCCAGGCCTCGGTCCCGGCCGCGGATGCCGACGCGCTGAATCACGCCCGCGCCATCATCGACGAGGAGGTCTCCTCCTTCGAGCGAGGCCTCGGCGCCCGATCCATGGACCCTGTCGTGCGGCACCTGCGCTCGCGCGTCTTCCGCATCGTCGAGGAGGAGATCGACCGCCTCGGCGACGCCCCCCTGTCGACCGACGACGCCGCACGGGCGCTGCGCCACCTGGCCGCGCGCCTCATCCACAACCCGACCGTACTCGCGCGCCGGGCAGGCGAGGAGAGCCAGCAGGAACGCTACCTGGAGGCCCTCGGCGTGGTCCTCGGCATCGACGAGGCCACCCTGGCCTACGGCGACAATGCTGGCGCGCACGCTTTCTCGCCCGATAATCGCGGGCTCCACCCTCACACTGTCACACCGACAGTTGCCAATTTATTTCAAAAGTGAAATACTGCAACGTTCACTCCCAACGGTGAAAGGTATTAACGATGTCCACCCCGAACTACGGTGGCCAGCCCGGCCCCAACGGTCAGTTCCAGGGTCAGGTGCCCCAGCAGGGCGCCTACAACCCGCAGTACCAGGGCCAGGTGCCCGCACCCGGCCCCAACGGTCAGTTCCAGGGCCAGGCACCCGCACCCGGCCCCAACGGTCAGTTCCAGGGCCAGGCCCCCGTACCCGGCCCCAACGGTCAGTTCCAGGGCCAGGTGCCCGCGCCCGGCGAGAAGAAGAGCCGCGGAAAGATGGCGGCCATCATCTCCGTCATCGTCGTTGCCATCCTGGTCGTCGTCGGTGGCGGCGCCTTCGCGATCAGCCGCCTGGGTGGTGGCGGCTACAAGAGCCCCGATGCCCTGGCAGAGGGCATTGATTCCGCTTTCGCGAAGAACTCTCTCGTGTCGTTGGCGGGCGCCGCGTCGCCCGAGGAGCTCAACGCTGCGACGGCCTGGCAAAAGGACTACAAGCACAACGGCGGCACCGATTGGTCCAAGCTGATGGACCTGAAGGCCCTCAAGGACTACGTCGACCAGATCGACATCAAGAAGTCCGAGATGGAGTACACGGTCGACACCAAGTCCGATCAGGTGGCACTCATCACCATCACGAAGTGGGAGGGTGACGTCGAGGTCAAGCCGGAACTCGCCGACAAGATCCGCGAGCACTACAAGGAGGCCAAGGGCTCGGACCTGACGGCCAACGAGTCGCAGGCCTTCGACAAGATGAAGCAGGAAATCCAGAACAACCCGGTCTCCTCCGGTAACGTCCTGAAGAATTTCCCGAACAACAAGCTCACGCTCGTCTCCGTGAAGGAAGACGGCAAGTGGTACCTGTCCGGCTACATGACGGTCGCCGAGCAGTTCCTGGGAACCGGTTCGGCTCAGCCGAACTACTCCGCGAACTTCACCGACGTCAAGGGCGCTTCCTCTCCCGAGGAGGCGGTGTCGGGCATGGTCGACGCCCTGCGTAACGGAGGGAACATCGGCAGCGAGGACGTCTACCGCTACCTCGACCTGCCCGAGCGCCGCGTCGCGGCGGTCTACGGCGGCGGATCTTCCTCGTCTGGGTACTCCGCGTCCGGCATGGGCGGCAGCGGCGTGCAGGTGACGTGGGGCCTGAGCTCCACGAAGGTCTCGGGCGGCGCGATCGTCAACCTCGGCACGACGTCCATCACCATGGGCGAGTACAAGGTCGAGTTCAACGGCGATTCGCTGACGGTCTCCTACCCGGACATCGACACGCGTACATTCAGGACGACCACCAAGACGATGACCACCAACTACACGGAAGGCCTCGTCAACCCCGAGCGCCTCGGAGTGTTCACCGTGGAGGACGCCAACGGCTGGCACGTGTCGCTCGTGCGCACCATCGGTAACCTCAACCTGCTGGCCGCCAGCGACGACGCGGTCAACCAGGCCATCGACGGACTGTGGTCTGCTACCGGCTCCCACGACGTCGACGTGTCCAAGGACGAGATGCGTGACCTCGCGCTGAACAACAAGCCCGTCGGCGCGCTGCTGGTTATCGGCTGGAACTTCGCGAAGAACATGAAGTGACGCAGCCGTAGCCAAGGGGGTGGGAATCCGCAACGGGTTCCCGCCCCCTTCGCGTATCTGCCCGGGGGCGCGCCGCGTGGCCGACACCAACCGGGGCCCGGGCGTGCGCCGGCGCCCGTCTCATCGGCGTCGCTCGTCGTCGCGAAGCTGCCAGGTCGGTCCTTACACTGGAGGAATGAGCACCCAGAAGAACGAACCGCGCGCCCTCGCCCTCGGCGTTTCCTGCTACGTGATCTGGGGTTTCTTCCCCCTGTACTTCTCGCTGCTCTCCCCCGCCGGCGCCGTCGAGGTCATCGTCCACCGCGCGGTGTGGGGCCTCTTCTTCTGCCTGGTCGCGCTCGCGATCACCCGATCCCTGGGCAAGGTCCGCGCGCTCATCGCGGACCGGGGAGCCCTGTGGCGCCTGGCGGTGGCGGGCGCGCTCGTCGTCGTCAACTGGTCCGTGTACGTGTACGCGGTCCTCGCCGGCCACACGACCGACGCGGCGGTCGGCTACTTCATCAACCCCCTCGTGACGGTTGCGCTGGGCCTCATCGTGCTGCGCGAGCGCGTCACGCCGATCCAGAAGGTCGCCCTGGCCCTCGGCGTGCTCGCCGTCGTTATCCTCGTCGTCGGCCAGCGCTCGGTTCCCATCGTCTCCCTCACGCTCGCCCTCACGTTCGGCCTGTACTCCCTCGTCAAGAAGGACGTGGCCGCGCGCGTCGACCCGCTCGCGGGCATGGCGATCGAGACGGCGGCGGTCTCACCCGTCCTGCTGGGCTACTACGCGTACCTGGCGGTCACGTCCTCCACGTCCTTCCACACGATCACCGCTACCGACGAGGCCGGGATGTCCTGGCCCCTTCACCTGGCCCTCCTGGTGGGGGCGGGTGCGCTGACGATGATCCCGCTCATCATGTTCGCCTCGGCGGCGCGAGGCCTGACCCTGGGGACGATGGGTTTCCTGCAGTACCTGGGGCCCACCCTGCAGCTCCTCGTCGCCGTGTTCATCTTCCACGAGGCCGTGCCGACGTTCCGCTGGATCGCGATGGGCGTCGTGTGGGTGGCGTTGGCGTGCCTGAGCGCCGACTGGCTGCTCTCCTCGGTGCGCGCCAAGCGCCTGGCGCGCGCCGCGCACCGGGACTGAGCCAAGGCCTGCCACGCCGGGCACGCCGGGATAGGGAACCGGGCCTCACCCTGCACGCTCCCCTTTCGGCCCCATGAGGTAACGCGCCCCGAAATTTCGCATGCAATTCAATTGGCTGACGTTTCAACAACATCTGAAAACGTCGGAATTTCAACGACGTAAATTCAAAGTTTGAAAAAGTGGTGGGGGAATTGCATGCGACATTGTTGGGAAACCATGACACAACGACCGTAGCCACTGGAGGGGTCTGGTTTTTCGGACCGTTTGTTGTGAGAGGGGTGTGAGTAGTCCTGGCCGCGGTGCCCGTGTGAGGGCGCCGGAGGGTCCGGAGGGCACGGGCGGGCTTCGAGATCGACCACTCCGAGCCGTAGGCTCGCGTGTGGCGATCTCGCGGGCGGCCGGGCCCGAAGGCGCCCGGAACACCAGCGGTGCCACAAGCAACAACATGCAGCGCCAACGGCGAGCGGGCGGCCGGGCCCGAAGGCGCCCGGAACATCAGCGGAGCACACCAAGCAGCCCGAGCCAGCAAGCGGGCAAACCGCCCCTTACTCTCCGCCGCCGGGCTCCGGGCGGCCCGTGTAGTTGACGAAGCGCGCCATGTCGCCCTGGAAGAGTGCGGTGACGGTCGCGGTCGCGCCGGCGCGGTGCTTGGCGACGATAATGTCGGCCTCGCCGGGGCGGTCTTCCTTGTCGTAGTAGTCGGGGCGGTGCAGCAGGATGATGATGTCAGCGTCCTGTTCGAGCGAGCCGGATTCACGCAGGTCGCTCATCATGGGCTTGCGGTCGGTGCGCCCTTCCGAGTTACGGTTCAGCTGCGCGACCGCGATGACGGGGATGTCGAGATCCTTGGCCAGGAGCTTCAGGTTTCGCGACATCGCGGAGACTTCCTGCTGACGCGACTCGACCTGGCGGCCGCTCGTCATGAGCTGGAGGTAGTCGATGACGACGAGGCCCAGGTTCTCTTGCTGCTTGAGGCGGCGGCACTTCGAGCGGATCTCGGAGATCGTGATGTTCGCGGAGTCGTCGACGTACAGGGGCGCCTCGCTCATGCGCGAGGTGGTTTCGGCGACCTTGCGCCAGTCGACGTCGCTCATCTTGCCGGCCTGCATCTTGGACAGGCGCACGCCGGACTCGGCGGAGAGCATGCGCATCGCGATTTCCTGGGAGCTCATTTCTAGCGAGAAGATGAGCGAGGTGATGCCGTGCTTGATGGAGGCCGAGCGGCAGAAGTCCAGGGCGAGCGTGGACTTACCCATGGCGGGTCGGGCGGCGACGATGATCATCTGGCCGCCGTGCAGGCCCTGGGTGAGTTCGTCGAGGTCGGTGAAGCCGGTGGGCACGCCGTTGAGCTTGCCCTGGTTCTTCTCGATGTCCTCGAGCGCGTTGAGGATGTCCGAGCTCATCTGCGTCATGGACACGTAGTCGGTGGTTTCGCGCCCGTCAGAGACGGCGTACACCTCGGCCTGGGCCTGGTCGACAATCTCGTCGACGTCGCCGCCGGCGTCCGCATAACCGAGCTGGACGACGCGCGTGCCCGCAGTGACGAGGCGGCGCATGATGGCGCGTTCGCGCACGATGCGCGCGTAGTAGGCGGCGTTCGCGGCGGTGGGCACGGAGGCGATGAGGCTGTGCAGGTAGGCGGCGCCGCCCACCTTCGACAGGACGCCCGCGCGCTTGAGTTCGCCGGCGACGGTGATCGCGTCGGCGGGTTCCGCGCGGCCGTTGAGCTCGACGATGGTGTCAAAGATGGTCTCGTGGCTGGGCTGGTAGAAGTCCTGCCCGCGCAGTATCTCGGAGACGACGTTGGCGGCCTCGGTCGTCAGCATCATGGACCCGAGGACGCTCATCTCCGCGTCGATGTCCTGCGGGGGGACGCGGTCGAACTGGTCGTCGGACATCGTGTTCCTTTCGGGTCCGCGGGCGGAGGGACGAGGCCTGGGCTTGGCTCGGCGCCGCGAGCGCGGCCGGGACGCCTGTGAATAGAGAGCCTTCAGGCGAAGACTAACGCGTTATAGGAAAACACGCGACCGACGCTGTGCACGAACATGTGCACAATTTGTGGATAACCTGTGCACAACGCCGATCGGGCCTGTGCACGGGTCTCAATGACCATCCTGTCAGGGCAGATATGCTCATCACAGTCACATCGTTGTCATTCATTGAGCTGTCTAGAATTCCTGTGTGCACTGATATCCACAGACCTGTGCACATGTTGTGGATAAGAAGCGGAGCGTGTCATGAACAGCAATCGTGGAGCGGCCACCCCGTCCTCCCCGTCGCCCGACGAGGGGGCCACGGCCTCGTCGATGCCGACGATCACGACGGGCAAAATCCTGTCCCTGGCCCTGCCCTCCCTGGGCGCGCTCATCGCAGAGCCGCTATTCACCGTCATCGACTCCACGATGGTCGGCCACCTGGGCACCCCGCAGCTGGCAGGCCTGGGCATCGCGTCGACCGTCCTGAACACCGCGGTCGGCCTGTTCATCTTCCTGGCCTACTCGACGACCTCGCTGGCGGGGCGCCACCTGGGGGCCGGGCGCCGCGACCTCGCGATCCGCTCGGGGGTGGAGGCCATGTGGCTGGCGGGCGGCCTCGGCGCGTGTGCGGCGATCCTCCTAGCCATCTTCGCCTCGCCCCTGCTCACCTGGCTGGGCGCCGACGCGGCCA
>NZ_ALIY01000016.1:0-42535 GCF_000283035.1 Actinomyces sp. ICM58 | reverse complement strand
AGCGTTTACGGCGCTGAAGCAACCACTCTGGAAAGTAGGTTCCTGAGCGCAGCTTGGGGATCGCCACGTCAATGGTGCCGACCCTGGTGTCCAGGGGCCGGTAGCGATACCCATTGCGCCTGGCGTGACGCTGCGGGTCTTGTTGGCCCCACTGGGCCCCGCACACCGCATCAGCGTCCGCTGATAACAACGCGTTAATCACGTGCTGGAGCAAGGAACGCATCAAATCCGGGGATGCCTGGGACAACGCCTCGCCAAGCAGGCCAGCAGGGTCGATAATATGAGGAGCGGTCATCGTTGTGCCTCCAAATCGTTTCGAGTCAGAAGTAGAGAGCTTTCTCGAAGGATCACACGGTGACCGCACCCATATCAAACGGGCCGACCACCACACGGTTACACCACTATGCGGGACACTACTCTTCCGGATAGGTTACGCGCATCCGGATAGGTTGCACGCTTCCGGATAGGTTAGCCGCATCCGGATAGGTTAATAAGCTATCCGGATGCTCATAACCTATCCAGATGTTCGTTACCTATCCGGATACTCACGCCCATCCACCTACGCACGCGCCGAGATGCGCACCCCACAGCCCACCCAACCCACAAAGCCAGGACCGGGCGCCGCGCCAAGCTCAGCCCAGGCATCGAATCCGACCAGGACCGGGCGCCGCGCCAAGCCAGGGCGACGCATGAGGCCCCAGTACCGCGCCAAGCCAGGGCGACGCATGAGGCCCCAGTACCACGCCAAGCCAGGCCAGGCTGCGCATCCGGATAGGTTGCACGCTTCCGGATAGGTTAGCCACATCCGGATAGGTTAATAAGCTATCCGGATGCTCATAACCTATCCAGATGTTCGTTACCTATCCGGATGAGCGCGCTCTGAGTGCCACCACACCAGCACGCCCACAAGCACAACCACCACACCAGCACAACCACAACACCAGCACAACCACCACACAAGCACAACCACCACACCAGCACGACTCCACCCGCGCCGAGAAAAAGAACCGGGCCCGACAACACACGTTGTCAGACCCGGCCCTCGCAAGCTCTCAGGCTTAGTACCAGCCCACCGCGTTGGAGTGCGCCCACGCGGAGCAGGGCGTGCCGTAGCGGCCCTTGATGTAGCCGATACCCCAGTTGATCTGGGTGACGGGGTTGGTGCGCCAGTCGGCGCCAGCGGACGCCATCTTCGAACCCGGCAACGACTGCGGGATGCCATATGCGCCCGAGGAAGCGTTCTCGGCGTAGGGGTTCCACTGGGACTCGCGGTTCCACAGGAGAACCAGGCACTGGTACTCGCTGTCGCTCCAGCCCTGAGCCGCGACGATGGGCTTGGCCAGGGAGCGCGGATCCTCACCCGAGTAGTTCGTGGGAACGGCGCCAGCATCGGCGGCAGCCTGCGCGGCCGCGGCCTGGGTCGCCGCATCGGCGTTCTTGGCGTCGGCGGCGATCGCGGCGATCTCTTCCTTCGTGGAGAGCGTGCCGAGCTTGGCGCGGTAACGCACGGACGTCGTTCCGTCGGCCTCGGTCTTCTCCTCGAGGGTGGCCTTCGGGTCGATGCCCGCAGCGACGAGCGCGGCCGGGGTGGCCTCCTTCGTCCCCTCGGCGCGGACCTGGGTCACGGGCTGAGAGGTGGAGTGTTCGGTGATCGGCACGGAGGTGAGGACCTCGTCGCCGTTCTTTTCCTGCCACACCGTCCAGGTGGTGACGCCGTTGACGCCGGTCGTCGTCACCTGGGATTCACCGACGAACAGGTCGGAGCTGGTGGTCGTCGTTTCGCTGAAGGGAATCTCCGCGGTTTCGGTGGCCTGGCCTCGGGTCACGCGGCTGACGTTGATCGAAAGTTCTCCGGTCTCGTCGTTCGCGACGGTCACGCGGTCGAGCGGATGGACCGAGACGCCGGCGGCCTCGAGGATGGCGCGCGCGTCCTGGCCCGGCCGGACCGCGACTTCGCGCGTGGTGCCATCGACGTTGACGATGACGTTGCGGGCGCGAGACACGAGCGGGGTCAGCTCGTCGCGCGACGAGGAGCGGTCGGCGGCCAGGGTGACCGTGGAACCGAGCGGCGCGGCGTCAGCGAGGATGGAGTCGGCGGAGGCGGCGGTGGTCCACAGGGTGCGCGCCTGGCCGTCGACGGTCACCGTGTAGGCCTTCGAGGTGCGCACGACGATGGTGTCGCCCTCGCGCACGACGTCGCCGATGCCCGGCTGAATCAGGTCGGAGCTGCCGACGCTCACGCCCGCCACGGCGAGCGCGTCGCCGACGGTGTTGCCCCACGCGGTGACGGGGCGAGACACGCCGTTCACTTCGAGCATGACGGTCGTGTGCGAGGAGGCGACGCCGACTCCGGCGATGCCGAGGACGCCGGCCGAGGCGAGGGCCGCCACGCCCAGAACGATGCGCGGAGAGGGCGCGAAAGCACGCACGTGTCCGCCCAGGACGTGCAGGGCGCTGGCCGCGGAGGCGCTCAGCGAAGTGCTCAGGTGGTGGCTCACGATACTCCCAGATACTCGATATGGGTACTGCTGGTCAGCTTAGCGTGACGGCCCCGGCGGACGCTACGACAGCAGCGCCTCCGGGGGTAATGTCACGTTAGACGAGGCCGAGCTGGTAGGCGCAGCCCCACTGGCCCCAGCCCGCGCGCTGCTGGAGCATGCGCGCACGCATGGTCTGCTCCTCGGCCGAGGCGTCGGAGGGCAGGCCCGAGCCTCCCACGGAGCGCCAGGTCGGCAGGGAGAACTGGTACATGCCGTAGTAGCCGTTGCCGGTATTGATCGACGGGTTGCCGCCGGACTCGCACTGGGCGATGGCCGCCCAAATGGCCGCGTCGTCGCCAGAGATGGCTGCCGAGCCTGCGGAACCGGACGAGGACGAGGAGGAGGAACCGGCAGAGGAGGAAGACGAGGACGAGGAGGAGTCGGTGGAGGTCTTCGCCTCTTCGGCCTTCTTCTCCTTGGTGCCCTTGGACACGATGCGAGTCGTGGGCTCCGTGCGGGTCGTGGACAGGACGGCGGAGACGGTCACGTTGCCGTCGATGGTCTCCTGGTAGGCCTCGGTAACTTCGGAGCCGGCCACGCCTTCCTGCACGGTCTTCTCGGTGCCCTGCTCGGCCTCGGCGTCCTCGCGTTCTTCGGTCTCGTAGGGGATTTCGGTCGTCGTGGTGACCGTGCCGCGCACGACGCGCGCCACGCGCAGCGTCGTCTCGCCGCCGTTGCTTTCCAGGGTCACGCGGTCGATGGGTCCGGCGCTGACCCCGGCCTTGTCGAGGATGGCGCTCGCGCCCTCGGAGGCGGATGCGACCACGTCGGTGGTGGTCCCGTCGGCGACGACGTGGATGGTTTCGCCGTGTTCGGCCAGGGGCATTTCGGCGCGGGTGTAGGAGCGGTCGGCCGCCATGGTCGCGGAGGAGGCGGGCAGGGCGGACAGGACGCCCGAGATCGACGAGGCCGTGGACCAGGCGGTGGTCTGGTTTCCATCGACGGTCACGTCGTATTCGGTGGCGGTGCGCACGACGACGGTGTCGCCGTTGGCGACGGACTGGTCGGAGGCGGGGGCGACGAGGTCGTGTGCGCCCACGCTCACGCCCGCGGTGCTCAGGGCGTCACCGGCGGTCGTGAAGAAGCCGGACACGTCGTGGGTCACGCCGTCAACCTCGACGGTGACGTGGCGGTAGGAGGTTGCGATGCCGGCGGCGGCGGTGCCTGCCACGAGGACGGCCGTCGCGGCGGCGACAGAGATGACGGTTGTGCGGGAGGGCTTAACGCTCACGGGGCTCCAAACCTTGTAGTTTCCGCCTTCGTCGCCCTCGTTGCGCGCGCTGCCTCTCGCGGCGGCGCATTGTCTCGCTCGGGCGTCCGAAGCCGGACTGACACTCCAACCGTAACCAATTTGTTACCGTTTCGCGAGCACTTTGATGCAACTCACGCGAGGCCGCGCGCGCCCCGGCGACCCGCCCCGGCCTCGCAATGGGCATGTTTCCGCTGGTCATGACACCGCGGGGTTTCACCACCAGGAGCCGTAGACCGCCTGCGTGTTCGCTCGTAGCTGGTCGCACGCCGCCGCCTCGCTGACGTCCCACAGCTGCGCGATGAAACGCACGGTGTGGGCCATGACGTAGGAGGCGTTGGGGCAGCCGCGCCACGGGACGGGCGTCAGGTAGGGGGCGTCCGTCTCGACGAGCACCCGCTCGCGGGGAAGCACAGCCAGGGCGGCGCGCAGCTCCTCGTTTGCCGGGTAGGTGATGGGCCCAGCGAAGGAGGCGTACCACCCGCGCTCGGCCAGGCGCTCGGCCATGGCGGCGTCCCCAGAGTAGCAGTGGAACACAATCCGCTGATCCGCGCTGGCGCACTCGCCCAGGATCGTGAGGGTGTCGTCGTGGGCCTCGCGGTCGTGAATTTGGAGGGGCAGGTCCGCGCGGTCGGCCATCTCGATGTGCGCGCGGAAGGACTCCTTCTGAGCCTGGCGCCCCGGTTCGGCGGTGCGGAAGTAGTCCAGGCCGCTCTCCCCCACCGCGACGACCGTCGGGTCGCCCAGGCGCCGCTCGACCGCGGCGAGCGCCTCGTCGAGGGGCACGTGGTGCTCGAGCACGCGCGGGGTGAGACCGTCGGGCGAGGGCTCGGCGCAGCCTGCGTGCAGCGCCGCCTCGTTGGGGTGGATGGCCAGCGCTACACGCACGCCCTCGCGGGCCCTCGCGATCTCGATCATCGGGTCGAAGTCCGGCAGTTCGCAGGCGCTCGACACGAGGGCGGTGACGCCGACCTCGCGGGCGCGGTCCAGCTGCTCGTCCAGGCTCAGCGCTACGCCTTCACGCCGGGGGATCTCTCCGGCGTGGGTGGGCAGGTGCGTGTGATTGTCCACGACGGGCGCGGCCAGGGGCGCGGGGGTGTCGGGCCAGGGACGAGGCTTGCGCGGGCTCATGCGGGACGGGTGTCCTCTCGGAAAGACGGATGGGGGTCAGCGGGTGAGGACGACGCCGCGGGAGATCTCCTCGACTTCGTCGTCGCCCAGCAGCTGGCGCACGATCTCGAGGCCGAGCTCCAGGGCGGTCCCGGCGCCGCGGCTCGTCGTGATGAATTCGTCGACGACGACGGGGTTCTCGTGTGCGATCGCGCCGCCGGCGGCGATGGCCTGAATGAAGGCGGGGTTCGCGGTCGCGTGGCGGCCGTCGAGGACGCCCAGCTCGGCCAGGATCGAGGGCGCGGCACAGATGGCGGCGATCGGCTCGCGCGCGTCCGAGCGGCGCAGGACCTCGGCCTGAATGGCGGGGGTGGCCTTCAGGTTCGTCGTGCCGGGCAGACCGCCGGGCAGGAACAGCAGCGCGTAGGTCGACAGGTCCACGTCCTCGAGCATGAGGTCGGCGACCACGCGGATGCCGTGAGAGCTGGTGACGTGGCGCGCGTCGGTGACGGAGATCAGGTCGGAGCGCACGCCGGCGCGGTACAGGACGTCGGCGACGGCCAGGGCTTCGACCTCCTCGAAGCCGTCGGCCAGCATGATTGCGACGGCGGCGTCGGTGGCGAGCTTGTCGGGAGTGGGCATGGTTCCTCTTTCCTCGTGGTGCATAAGAGTGGGCGTACCCCCAGGTTAGCGCAGCCGCGCGCGCCCCGTGGCGAGGCTACGGCCTCGTCCCCGAAGGGCCGAGGCCGTCTCCGCTCACTCCGATCGCAGCGCCTCGACGGGGTCCTGCCTCGAGGCGCGGGCGGCCGGGATGATGCCGGCGATGACCGTCAGGCCGACGGACACCGCGACCAGGGTCAGCGCGGTGAGCGGCGAGAGCTGCGCGATGTTCTCCACGTTGAAGGAGGAGTAGGCGATGCCGTTTGCTATCGCGCACAAGCCGTAGGTCACGCCCACGCCAATCGCGCCCGCGAGGAAGCCCTCGATGACGGTTTCGGCGTTGAAGACGCGGGACACGTCGCCCTTGGAGGCGCCGATCGAGCGCAGGATGCCGATCTCCTTGCGGCGTTCGAGCACGGAGATGTAGGTGATGATCGCGATCATGATCGAGGAGACCACGAGCGAGATCGACACGAAGGCGATGAGGAGCCAGGAGATGATGTCGACGATCTTGGTCACCGAGCTCATGAGGGTGCCCATGACGTCGGAGTAGGTGATGACCTTGTCGGTGGCTCCCGCCGCCTCGTTGTCCTTGTTGTAGGTGTCCAGGACGTCCTTCACCTTGTCCTTGTCGGCGAAGGAACGCGGGTAGATCGAGATGTTGGAGGGCGAGGCGATGTCCGCCCATCCCAGGGTGCGCAGGTTCGTCTCGAGCGTGGGGACGTTCGTGGAAAACATGGTCGCCATGAGGGCGGCGAGGGACTTCTCGTCCACGTTGGATTGAAACGCCTCGGCGAAGGCGTTGGGGTCCATCGAGAAGGCGCTGGACATGTTGGTCGCGAACTGGGTCATGACCGTGTTCATCTGCTGGCCGATGGCGTCGGAGAGCTGCGTCATCATCGAGGTCATCGCGTTCGTCATGGCTTCCTGCATGACCTGGCCGATGACGGCGCTCACCCCCTGCGTGAGGGTGGTGCCCAGCTGGGCGGCGATCTGCGCGGAGATGGCGTTCATGACCTGGGCGGAGACGTCGGTGCCGATCTGGGCGAGCGCCGGGTCGTTGCCGAGGGCCTTGGTGAGGTTGGCGGCGAGCTTGTCGGCGTCCACGACCTGGTCGGAGGAGACCGCCGCTCGTAGCTGTTCCATCACCTCTGGCTGGGAGAAGTAGGACGAGGCCAGGGTCGCGAAGTCGGTCGTCCCGCCTTCCTCGATCTGCTTCTGGGCGTATTCCTGGAAGCCCTGGGCGATCTGGGTGGCCTGGGTGCTCAGGTAGTCGGCGGCCCCTTCCTTGACGGCCCCGTCGGCCAGGGCCGAGCGGATGATCGTCTGGAAGTCGACGTTAGCGAGCTGGGGCAGGTCCTTACTGAGTTCCCCGAGGTCGAGGGAGGACAGGTCGAAGGACATGCCCGACTGCATGCCCGATTGCGCGCTCAGGGCAGACAGGTCGATGCTCGACAGGTCCAGTCCCGACATGTCGAGGCCGCTGAAGTCCATGCCGGACAGGTCGAGGCCGCTAAAGTCCATGCCGGACAGGTCCATTTGGAGCTTGCTCGGGTCGATCTGGAAGGCGGCTGAGAGCTTGGATTCGTCGACGGTGAACAGGGAGGACATGTCGAAGCCACCGGACTGGCTCTGTTGGTTGTCGGCCAGTTCCTTGAAGGTCTTTCCGGTGAAGACGTCGACGTCGGGCTTGGCGCGCTGGGCCTTGACGATGGGGCTGGCCGTTGCCTCCTCGATCATCTGATAGGTCAGGGCGGGCGTGTAGGCGATGCCCTGACGCAGGGCTCCTCCCTTGTCGGAGTTGGGCTTGACGATGCCGGCGATGGTCAGTTCCTGGCCGCCGTCGACGAGCTTCTTCATGTAGTCCGCGTCGGAGGAGCGGTCGGTCCACACCTTGTAGGTGTCGTCCCACGTGTATTTGTCGAAGGCGTTGATGCGGCGGAAGGTGGTGCCCAGGATCGTCGAGTAGTCGTAGGTGGCGTCGTTGGTTGTCCCGGACTGCGCGCCCGACTGGGGCTTGCCGCCGAGGGCACCCTGGTAGTACTGGCGCATCAGGTCGTCGAATTCCTTGTGGTCTTTGAGCCCCAGGGTGTATTCGAAGAGGTTGGGGATGTTGCCGTCCTCGTCGAGCACCAGGACCACTTGGTTCGCGCCCGTGGGCCAGTTTCCGGCGACCACGGTGTACGCGGAGGTGTACAGCGAGGTCGTGGCGGGCATCTGGTAGAAGGGGTTGGTGACCATCATCGAGGAGAATGCCCCCGATCCGAAGCCCGCCTCCATCTGCTTCATGGACTGGTCGGGGCTGACCTGGACGGTCGTCTTGGAGGTGTCGGACTGGTAGATCTGGGGGATCACGTCGTAGTCGTATTCGATGGCGTTGGTCATCGTCTCGATGCCGCCGCCGTTGTTGTCCAGGAAGACCTTGAGGGAGGCCAGGTCGTTGGTCTTCGCGTCGCGGATGGTGTCCGCGAAGGTGCGCATGTCGGACACGCCCACTTTCCCGTCGGGCGCGGTTTTCGCCTTTGCGGAGTCCGAGGCGGAGACGGATAGGGCGGCGGTCATGTCGACGCCTGTTTTTTGAATGGTCAGCGGGTAGGAGCCGAGTGTCTCTTCCTCGGTGCGGGCGATGTAGGCGTTCGTGCCATTGGCGAGGGCCAGGATGGCGGCGATGCCGATGATGCCGATGGACCCCGCGAAGGAGGTCATGAGGGTGCGGCCCTTCTTCGTCATCAGGTTGTTGAAGGACAGGGACAGGGCGGTGAGGAAGCCCATGGAGGTGCGGCGCGCCGGCTTGGCCTCGCGGCGGTCCTCGGTGGCGGGCACGAAGGGGTCGGAGTCGGCGACGATGGAGCCGTCGGCGAGCTCGACGATGCGTGTGGCGTACTGGTGGGCCAGCTCAGGGTTGTGCGTGACCATGATGACGAGGCGGTCGCGGGCGACGTCGCGCAGCAGGTCCATGACCTGCACGCTCGTCTTGGAGTCGAGGGCGCCGGTGGGCTCGTCGGCGAGCAGGATTTCGGGGTCGTTGATGAGGGCGCGCGCGATCGCGACGCGCTGCATCTGCCCGCCCGACATCTGGGAGGGCTTCTTGTGGACGTGTTCGGCAAGTCCCACGCGCGTCAGGGCATCGAGGGCGCGCTTGCGGCGCTCGGAGCGCGAAACGCCCGACAGGGTCAGGGCCAGCTCGACGTTGGCCAGGACGCTCTGGTGGGGGATCAGGTTGTAGGCCTGGAAGACGAAGCCGATGCGGTTGTTGCGGTAGGCGTCCCAGTCGCGGGCCTTGTAGTCCTTCGTGGAGATGCCATCGATGACGAGGTCGCCGCTCTGGAAGCGGTCGAGGCCGCCGATGACATTGAGCATCGTCGTCTTGCCCGAGCCGGACTGGCCGAGCACGGCGACGAACTCGTTGTCACGGAACGCCACCGAGACCTTGTTGAGCGCCACCTGCACCAGGTTGGCGGTCTGGTAGGCCTTGATAATCTCCTTGAGTTCTAACACGCTTCGTCCTCATATCTACCGGTCAAACCTCTACAAGTTTAGGTGAGCGAACGGCGCATCTGAGCGCCGATGGTCACTGAGTGAGCCCTGATCGCTCCCTGATGAACCCCTGAACTCATATCTCTCGCATCACATCACGGTCCCCAAAACCCAGCCCCGGCCTCGTTCCTCGGGAGGCTTCCCGGAGGCATACGGCCGAGCGGGTAGACTGTTCCCATGACCGACCTCACCCAGATTCCGGTGCCGAGCGAAGGGCCAATCACCGACAAAGTCCAGGAAATCTACGAGCGTTCCTTCCCGCCCGAGGAACAGATCCCCCTTCCCGAGCTGCTGGAGAGCGCCGAGCTGGACGAGGTCTCCTTCGTCGCGTGGGTTGACGACTCGCTGCCCGCCGGCGAGACCGGGGCGGACAACGTGGTCGCCCTGACCTTCTCTTTCGCCTTTCATGACCTGTTCTACCTGGGTTTCCTCGCCGTCGATGGGCGCACGCGCAGCGCGGGCTACGGTTCGCGCATCCTCACCCACTTCCGTGAGCGCCACGGGGATGTGCCGCAGCTGCTCGAAATCGAGCCGGTCGTGCGCGAGGCCGGGAACTACCAGCAGCGCGTGCGTCGCCTGGCGTTCTACGAGCGCAACGGCTTTACGGTGACGAACATGCTCACGCACGAGGCCGACCAGACCTACCGGGTCCTGGCTCGCGACGGCATCGTGACCCCGCAGCGCCTGGAGGAGGCCCTCAACTCGGTGACGGATGACCCGGCCTACGCCTCGCGGGTGACGACGGACTGAGGCCTCGCCGCTCATGCATTGATCGGGCCATCCCCTCACGGGGTGCGGCCCGATTCTGTGCGATCAGCGAGGACGGGGGGTGACCGTCCGACTCCTGCTGCCCGCCGTCAGTGGTCGGCTCTCAGTGGTCGGTTTCGCGGCTAGAGACCAGGAGGATTTCCTCGTTGTCGAGGCGGGCGAGCGCGCCTTCTAGGGCGGCCGAGGAGAAGATGCCCTCGTCGCGGGCCTGGAGGAGCGCGTCGCGCTGGGCGTGAATGGCTTCGAGGGCGAGCTCGCGGATCTGGTCGCGCGTGAAGGAGCGTTCGACTTCTTCCTCGCTCATGGCGACCGTGCCGTGTCCCTCGTCATCGCTGGGTGACGTGAGCGCTGAGGACGCATCCTTCGCGGGCAGGGAAGCCGATTCCGAGGTCGTGGCAACGCTGGCGGTCGCCTCAAGCGAGTCATCCACGCACTCGGGACACAGTCCGCCGCTGGTTGCTCCCGACTGCGTGGAGGCGTCCCGGAGGATGTCGGTGAGGACGCGGTCGGCCGTGCGCGCGATGCGGGTCCCCTCGGCCTCATCGGTTGCGGAGACCGCGTTCCCGATGCGCGACAGGGTGCGAGAGACGCCGGCGGAGAGCAGGGTCTGGCCGTCAACTTCGTGGATCGCTTGGGCCAGGGCGGTGTCCACGAGCGCGGAACCCATCACTGTCAGAAGCTTTGCGCGTTCTTCTTCGGAGATATCACCCGAGGCCATCTGGGGCTTGACGATGCGGATGAGGCCGGGCAGGGTCAGTCCTTGGATGATGAGGGCCCCCGCCGCGATGAACAGGGCGATCGTGAGCAGGAGCGCGCGCGCCGGCGCGTGCGTCGAGATTGTCTGCGCGGCGGCCAGCGTGATCGCGCCTCGCATGCCCGCCCACACGATGACGCTGCCCTCGCGCGGCCCCAGCGGCTCGTTCGCGAAGTAGTCCAGGTCCGATCCGCGCATCGCGTTGCGGCGTTCGCGGCGCTTGAGGCGTCGGCGATAGTGGTTGAGCGCGTTCTCCCAGTGCTCGGGGCTCAGGTTGCGGGCCTGAAGCATGTCGGCGTCGACCTCGCAGGCCTCGTTCATGCGTTTCTCGAAGCGTGCGATTCGTGAGTTCTCAACTTCGTAGCGGCGTTGACGGTGGGTACGGCGGTGGTCCAGCCAGGCGAGCATGATGGCGATGAAGATTGCTCGCATGACCATGATGAGCGCGCCGAGGGTGACGGCGAGGAAGGCCGCGAAGGCCAGGCCGCCGGAGAACACGGCGGCCTCCTCGACGATGCCGAAGGCCTGCAGGCCCATCGTCAGGAAAATCCCGCTCTCCAAGACGAGCGTTATGGTCTCCCAGTTCTGCTGGGTGAAACGCCTATTGGTCGCGGAGATAAAGGCCGCGCGTCGGCTTGAGACGACCAGGCCGGCGACGACGGCCGCAACGAGGCCGGAGCCTCCCAGGTGCTCGGCGGGGATCGAGGCGATGAAAGGCATCGCGAAAGAGAAAACGGTGTTGGCGGAAGGGTCCTTGATGAGGGCGCGCAGGCGCACGCCGACTTCGCCGACGACCCAGCCAATACCCGCAGCGATACCGAGGGCGATGGCGACCTTGCCGATGAGCAGGCCCGGGTTGAGCGCGTGTTCGTCTGCGGCCAGGCCCGCGCTCATCGCGGCGGACAGCAGGACGAGCGAGGTTGCGTCGTTGAAGAGCCCCTCGCCTTCGAGGACTGTGATGATTCGGTGGGAGACGCCGGAGCGTTTCGCAATCGAGACGGCGACCGCGTCCGTCGGGGACAGGACCGCGCCGAGCGCGACGCCCCAGGGCAGGGAGATCGCGGGGACCAGCCAGTTGATGACGAAGCCGACCGCGAAGGCGGAGACGAAGACAAGGGGGATCGCGAGCATCGCGACGGCCTGCATCTCGCGCCGGAAGTCCATGGTCGGCATTCGCACGGCCGCCGAGAAGAGCAGGGGCGGCAGCACCATCTCGAGGACGATGTGTGGTTCGATCTCGATGGCCCCCACCTGGGGCAGGAACCCGATCGCCAGGCCGACGACCAGCAGGATCAGGGGGGATGCCACGCGCACCTTGGGCGCGATGAATTGGCATGCCACGATGATGAGCATTCCGGCCAGGGCAATAAGAAGGGGATCCACAGGTTAATTGTATTGTGCGCAACCCCCGCGGCGCCGTTGCCACCTCACCACAGCGGCTACGCGCACGGCGAACTCGCACGAACCACGCCCACCCAACTGCGCTCCATACCAGTCCCAGATGTCAAACAGACCCACACGATCAGAGCACGTTGTACAATCGACGCATCGTTTCAAGGAGGTTCTCATGACCGCTTACAACCACTCGTCGGGGTACACCTACGGCACCGATGCCGTCCCCACATCCCCGCTCACACTCGAGGATCTACGCCAGATCGAGGCCGCCGCACACGTCCAGCCCGGTGACGCAGAGCTGCTCTCACGAGCAGAACCCATCCTGGCGCCACACGCTATGGAAATGGTCGACACGTGGCGCGGAATTCTGGCTCAAAAGACGTATCTGGCAGCACATTCCGCGCACCCGGACGGGCAGCCAAACCCCGAGTACGCGCAGGCGTCAAAGCCGCGCTTCGCCCAGTGGATCATCGACATGTGCACGCGCGAGCGTGACCAGGCGTGGTTGGACTACCAGTACCTGATCGGCGCACGGCACATGTCCGCAGCGAAGAACGCGGCGGATGGGGCGGACTCGACACCATTCGTGCCCCTGCGCTACGTGCTCGCCTTCATCGCGCCCACTGTGGAGGTCGGTCACCGTCTCCTCGCGGAGGGCTTCGAGGGTGACGAACTGAGCGCCGTCCGTGATGCCTGGACTCGCGCTGTGACTGTCGCCGTGACAGTGTGGGCGTATGCCTACCGAGAGCACCCCGAGCAGTTCTGATCCGGCACTCGCCACCTACACCTCCCCCATCGGCCGCCTCACGCTGGCCGCGCGGGGTGGTGCGCTCGTCGGCCTGTGGGCGGCGGGGCAGCGTTTCTTTGGTGTCCCCTATGGCGTCGACGAGGCCGTGGCCGCTTACGCGGAGTCGGCGTCCTCCCGAGATGGTTGTGGACGTGACGCGAACGTTGGAAGAGACGAGGACGCGGCCGCATTGGCTGCGGCCGCGTCCTGGTTGGACGACTATTTCGCCTGGCGGGTCCCCTCCCCCGCCCGCGTTCCGCTCTCGCCCATGGGCAGCGAGTTTCAGCTCCGCGTCTGGGAGGCTATGAGCGCCATTCCCTACGGGCACACAATGACCTACGGCCAGCTGGCGGGTCGCCTGCGCGAGGCCGGGGTCGCCGCGTCGGCGCGCGCGGTCGGCGGGGCGGTGGCGCGCAACCCGTTGATCCTCATTCGTCCCTGCCACCGCGTGGTCGCGTCTACCGGCCCGGGCGGCTATGCGGGAGGCGCCACCCTGAAACGTTGGCTCCTCGAGCGCGAGGCAGCCACTGCCTCGTCCCTTTCGTGAGTCATACCTGCACCTGACCTGCCGTGATAGCCTCGGTCACCGAGGCCTCGTCGACGAGCCGCCCGGCGCGCGATCCGCACGTTAGCCCTCACCCGCACCCCGCGTAACCAGGTCGGAGGGTGAGACGTTGGGCTTGCGATCGGCAATATCCTTGGCGAGCTTGCTGGCGTCGCGGCGCAGCTGCTTGGAGTCCGCAACCGACGCTCGGGAGAGCTCCCGGGCCTTTTCGCGATGCTCGTCCGTGTACTCCAGGTGATCGGCATGCTTGTGGACCAGGAGGCGAATGAGCTTGCGGCGCAGCTTCTCCTCGTGCGAGATGCCCGCGCGCTCGCGCAACCAGCCCGCAGCCAGGACCACCAGGAGCGCGACGCCTAGCCAGCCGATGATCGGATACATGCCGCCGATCAGCTTCTTGAAGCCCATCAGCGAGGCCGCATACCCCAGCGCGACAACGCCCATGAGGACGATGCGCATGCGCTTTGTCGACCCCCCCGAGAATCGGCGGGCTGTCGCGAAGAACAGCGAGAACACCGTGTTGTAGATGAGCGCGAAAATGATGAGGGTGTAGACAAAGGCGAAGGCCGGGTGAATCATGCGCGCAATCTCGAGGGCCGGCACGTTGACGTCCCAGATGCGGTCCATGTTCAGGTAGAGGGCGAGGGCATCGCCGCCGATCACCAGAGCGATGATCGCGCCGCCGATACGGCCCGCGAGGCGAGCCTCGCGGATGCGCAGCACCGAGCCGCCCAGCACGAAGGCCATGCCGATGCCGTTGACGACGCACAGCGCGAAGTAGTTGATCGCCGAGAACCAGAGGTTCGGCAGAGCCGGGGTGACCTGAGTGGCGGTCGCATTCAGTTCGGCCACGCTCGGGTGCGGGGTTACCAGCGAGTAAATGACGAGGACGACGATCGCGATGACGATCATGGGCGTAAAGACGCCGATCACCTTCATGATTCGGTCAAAATCCAGGAAGGCCGTGAGAATCACGAGGCCGGCGCACACGGCACTGCCAGCCCACGCGGGCAAACCGAATTGCTGCTCGAGGTTCGCGCCCGCGCCCGCGAGCATCACGAAGCCCATCGCGAAACCAGAAAAAACAAGCACCACGTCAATGACGCGACGCACGGCGGGATGGGTGATGCGTTCGAAGACCTCGTCGTGGTGGCCGGAGCGGTAGTAGGAGCCCAGCTGGAGGGCGACAACGCCGAAGATGATGTTGAGGACGCCCAGGGCCGCGATTCCAATCAATCCGGTGGCACCGAAGGAGAGGAAGTACTGGAGCAGATCCTGGCCACTCGCCAGGCCCGCGCCGACGATGACCCCCACGTAGGCGAAGGCGACAGAGAGGTACTTTTTTGACATGGCGGTCCTTCCGATCGCAAACATGCACCGAGGGACGACCCAGTTCCTCGGCAAGCGCTGGTTTGACAGCGCCTGCCGCCATTCTATACAGCATTAGCCATAAATAATTAACGATAGCCTTACTTAAGCTTGTACAGAAGGGACTAAATACCTAATACCCAACCCAATCCCCCCGAAAACGAAGCTTTGGGATCTTCGTCTCAGCCGAAGTTACAGGAGGCTACCTGCCCCGATCCACGGGCGTCGAAGTCCCAAATTCGATCCACATTGAGGTACAGGGCCAGAGCACCCGCACCGAGGGCCGCGATGCCGATCAATCCGGTGGCACCGAAGGAGAGGAAGTACTGGAGCAGATCCTGGCCACTCGCCAGGCCCGCGCCGACGATGACGCCCACATAAGCAAAGGCAACAGAGAGGTACTTCTTGGACATGGGGTCCTTCCGATTGTGAACGTTTCACGAGGCCGAAGCCCCGTTCCACGGTAGACGCTCACCTGGGTGCCACGTATGTCCGTGGGAAACTGTTCACGCCCAGGAAGGCTCATACAGACACAGACGTGTACACAAGGTACTAAACCGACACTATGAACACACTTGCCACAACCCTATCGACTCGGGAGCTGCGCGCGAACCTCTCCGACGTCCTCGGACGAGCGTCCTACGGCGGCGAGCGTATCGGAGTGACGAAAAACGGCCGCCTCACTGCGATCGTGATTGGCGTCGACGACTTGTTGGCCCTGGAAGAACTCGAGGATGCGCGCGATCTCGCGGCCTTCCGGGAGGCGGTGCGCAACGACGACGGCAGCGCGTGAGCCTGGCCGACCTGCGCGCTGAGCTCAACGACTAGCGATGTACCGCTCGTAGCGTTACTTGCCTTCGAGGAGCTGGATCGGCGGGCGCGGCGCCTGCATCGAATTGATCGGCGCGTCCGGATCGGCGTAGCCGAGGGCGAAGCCGGTGATGAACTTGTAGCCTTCGGGGATCTCGAACTCCTCATCGACGGGGGTGCGCCAGGTGGCCAGGATGCCGACCGGGCACGAGTCGATGCCGCGCGACTTGGCGGACAGGAACAGGGTCTGAAGCATGAGGCCAGCGTCCATCGCGCTCCATGGCAGCATGTCCTCGTGAACGAAGACAAAACCCATGACGGGCGCATCGAATGCCATGACATTGCGACGGTTGACGCGGTTACGCCCCTCAATGTCGGCGCGCTCCACGCCGTAGGTGCCATACAGGAGCTTCGCGACCTCGATCTGGGCAGGACGCAGCTCGTCCGGGTAGCGCTTGCGCACCGGGAAGTCGCCATCCGGGACGGGAATCTCCACGTCGGGGTCGATGGCCTTGCGGGCGTGGGCCTCGATCTCCTCGTCAAACAGCTTCCCGAAGCGCTCGCGCAGGCGCTGGGCGCGCGCACCGGACGCGATCGCGACGCGGAAGGCACGCGTGTTGGACCAGGACGGCGCCGTCGTCGCGTCAGCGAGGATCGCATCGATAACGCCAGCGGGCATCTCGCGATCCGTGAAGGCGCGGGTCGAGCGACGGGAGGCGGCCAGGGCAGAAAATTCGTTCTTCTCTTCGTTGAGTGTCATGCACCCAGCCTAGCCCGGCCTCGTCCCCCGATCCACCCGGCCCACCCACCGGACGGCTGCCACTTCGCCGGCTAGTGATCCCCATAGTGCGTTCGACATGAAATGATCTCGACTCGATCATCACGCACGCGATAGACAAGGCGATTTGCCGCATCAATGCGGCGTGACCACCACCCCGAGTAACGCCCCTTCAACGGTTCAGCCTTACCGATTCCAGTATCTTGCCCGTTCCTGGCAATGTCACGCAGTAGTGCATTGATGCGCTTCAGTGTCTTTCGATCCTGAGTCTGCCACCACAGATAGTCCTCCCAGGCCTCGGAGGCCCAGACAAGGTCACGCATCCTCGATCAGCTCTCGCGAGATACCACGCCCGGCCTCCAGCTCCGCGATACCGTGGTCAAGATGAGCGAGGTTGGCGCGCGAGTAAAAGCCATCAACCTCCAAAACGAAGGGAATCCGCTGTTCCCGCGCCACCTTCTTCGCAAAGATCGTGAACGCGGTATTCATAGAGAGACCCATTTCTTTGCAGGCACGCTCCATCGCGGCCTTATCCTCAGCGTCGAGTCGAACCGTCACCGTAGCGGTCGCCATTTGACACCTCCAAAATCGACATATAGATAGCTATATGCTATCAGATCGATAGCACATTTAAGACCCTGACAGCACACTCCCCCCAGAGAACGCAGAAGTACTACCTTTACCGCGCCAGGGCCTGCTCGAAGGCCACCACGTCCTCCTCGGGGGTCGCCCAGGAGGTGCCGATGCGCGCGAGGAGGCGCCCGTCGGGCAGGGTCTCCCAGATGCTGTAGCGCACCTTGTCCGACAGGCGCTCGTGCCCGGCCTGATCGAGGGCCACGAAGGTCAGGTTGGTCGGCGAGTCCATGGTGACGACGTAGCCTGCGCGCTTGAGGGCCTCGCGGATCCGCGCGGTCGCTTTGACGGCGGGCTCGCCGATCGTCAGGTAGAGGCCCTCCTCGAAGAGCGCCTCGAACTGCACGCCCAGGAGGCGCCCTTTCGCCAAGAGCGCGCCGTGCTGCTTCATGTGGGTGACGAACTGGCGGATCGAGCCGCGCTCGGGGATGACCACGGCCTCGCCGAAGAGGGAGCCACACTTGGTGCCGCCGATGTAGAAGACGTCGGTCAGGCGCGCCAAGTCGGCCAGCGTCACGTCATTGGCGGGCGAGGCCAGCGCGTAGGCGAGGCGCGCGCCATCGGCAAAAAGCTTGAGGTCGCGCTCGCGACACACGGCGGAAAGCTCCTCGAGCTCCTGCAGGGAGTAAAGCGTGCCGTACTCGGTGGGCTGTGAAATATAGACGAGGGCGGGGGCGATCATGTGGTCACGCGCACCGTCGCCCTCCCACGCCGAGCAGATACGTCCGACGTCGGCGGCATTGATCTTGCCTTCGACGGCGGGCGTGTCGAGGATCTTGTGGCCGCCGCGCTCGACGATGCCGGCCTCGTGCATGTTGATGTGGCCGGTGTTGGGGGCGATGACGCCCTGCCAGGGCAGGAGGATCGCGTCAATGACGGTGGCGTTCGTCTGCGTGCCGCCGACCAGGAAGTACACGTCGGCGTCGGGGGCCTGGCAGGCGCCTCGGATCAGGTCGCGGGCGCGCTCGCAGTGCTCGTCGGTGCCGTAGCCGCTGGACTGTTCCATGTTGGTGGCGACGAGGGCGTCGAGCACCCGGGCGTGCGCGCCTTCCTGGTAGTCGCTGGAGAAGTTCGGCAGCGCAGGAGAAGAATTCACGCGGCCATTATTCCACGCGCTTGGCCGGATGATTCCTGTTTCCTCGCGAGGATCTTTTCTCGCTGGAACTGAAGGACTATCCTGACTGTCGCCGGGCGATGCCGTCAGGCTTCCCGATACGAAAGTGAGAGCATCGCATGATGCCAACCACGCACGGAGAACAGTCGAGCACAGTCAACCGGGACTCGCAGGCCTATTGGAACAAGCGGGCGACGACGTTCACGAGAGACGCGACCAGCGACTACGAGCGATGGCTCCTCGATCTGCTCGCGCTCGAAGCGGGCGAGGAGGTCCTCGACATGGGGTGCGCGACGGGCACGCTCGCCGTCCCCCTGGCCCGCGCCGGGCACCGCGTCCACGGCTGCGACTTCGCCGAGGCCATGCTGGCGATCCTCGAGGAGCGCGCGGCCGCGGAGAATCTGCCGATCACCTCCCACCTGCTCGCCTGGGAGGACGACTGGGAGAATGCGGGCCTGGGTGAGAACAGTGTGGATGTCGCCTTCGCGTCACGTTCCCTCATGAGCGGGGACGTGTCCGCTTGCGTGCGCAAGCTCGACGCGGCTGCGCGCTCGCGTGCGGCGGTCGTCGTGCCCGACAGCCTGCTCCCCTCCCGCGACCCGCGCCTGCTTACCTACCTCGGGCGCACTGCGCGTCTACCGCGCATCGTCCGCGACGTGACCCGCGCACTGGCTGCCATGGGCCGGACCCCGGTAGGCGCGAGGACCCAGACCTTCCGGCCGATGCGTTTTTCTTCCTTCGACGAGGCCCGCTCGGACCTTCGTCGCCTGGCTGGCCCCGAGCCGTTCACCGCACGCGAGCAGCGACTGTTCGACGCATACGTGGCACAGCATGTCGTGCGTGAGGCTCCCACTGATCCCACAGAGGTGACAGAGGAGCACTGGGTCCTCGACTATCGCCTGCCCGTCACCTGGGTGTTCATCGGCTGGCGCACCGACGGGAGCGCATGGGCGTAGCGGGACACGACCTCGTCCGAAGTGCTCACTCCGCGTCGGGGCGGCGCCTGCGCGCCTTGACCTCGGCGCGCCTCTTCTTGTCGGCGAGGCGGCGCAGCTTAGACGCGCGCGTCGGCTTCGTGGCGCGACGAGGCGTGGGCGGGGTGAGCGCTGAACGCAGGACGTGCGCGAGGCGTTCACGCGCGGCGGCGCGGTTGCGGCGCTGGGAACGGGTCTCGGCGGCCGTGATCGTGAGGACGGTTCCGGTGAGTCGCTCGCCGAGCACCGACAGGGCGCGCTCGCGCTGGCGATCGTTCAACGCGCTCGTCGCACCCAGATCCAGGCTCAGCTGCACCCGCGAATCCGCCGTATTGACGCCCTGCCCGCCCGGGCCCGAGGCGTGGGAGAAGCGCTCTTCCAGCTCCCCCGCGGGCACGATGAGGCCGTGCGGGCAGCCGGGCCCAGCGGGAATGCGCAGATCGTCCATGCACTCTAGTGTGCACCACTCACCCCGGCCCCGGCCTCGTCAATCCACGCGCCTTCATGTACGTGACTGCCGACGTGCACTGATGCGTGGATTCTCACGCACAACGCTCAGGCCATGAGCGCGGCGACCTGCTTCTTCAGGTCGGGCAGCACGTCGGACGCGAACCAGGGGTTCTTTTTCATCCACATCTGGTTGCGCGGCGAGGGGTGGACCAGCGGGAAGTACGTGGGCAGATAGCGTTTGTAGTCGCGCACGACGTCCGTGAGGGAGGCCGAGGACTTCAGGTCCAGGTAGCGCCTGGTCGCGTAGGCGCCGACGAGGATCGTCATCTCGAGCTTCGGCATGAGCTCAAGCAGGCGCGGGTGCCACGTGTCGGCGAAGTCCTTGCGCGGCGCCAGGTCCCCACTCTTTCCGGTGCCCGGGAAGTAGAAGTCCATGGGGACGATTGCGAGTTTGCCCGAGTGATAGAACGTATCGCGGTCGACGCCCATCCAGTCGCGCAGACGGTCGCCGCTGCGGTCGTTCCACACGATGCCGGTTTCCTCGGCGACGCGCCCGGGTGCCTGGCCGACGATCATGATGCGACACTGAGGCCCCGCGTAGAACAGCGGCCCCACGCCTCGCTTCGTGTACGAGGCGTTGGCGGGGTCTGCGGCAATCTCCTCGGCGATTTTCTGGAAGCGCGGATCCGTGATCTCAGGTGTCATAAACCCAGGGTATGCCACCTTGCGAGCGCACGACCCCCGGCGACTGACAGGTCACACGCTAGTCTGCGTCTGCCACGCGGGCGACGTCGGAGCTCGTACCCGGCGCGAGATCACCGCGCTCGACTGCAGCCTCACGCGCTTTCTTTTCCAGCCTGCCCAGCTCGGCCACGGTGTAGCCGAGGTGAGAAACCCCCTTTTCCAGGCTTTGCCTCAGCTTCTTCTGGCCTCTTTCTTTCGCCCCCTTCAGGGTCTCAATCGTGCGCTTATCAGCATCGATCGCACGCTCCAAGCGCGCCTTCGACTCCTCGATAATCCTCAACGCCAGTGTCGGCGTTTCCTCCACAAGCACCGAACACTGGGCGAGCCACTCGACACACCCTCGCTTCACTTGTTCGGCGTAGTCCTTGCTCAGCGCTCCCACGAGCGCCGCTCCTCCGGAAGCGGTCGTCAGGCCCAGAACCGCGCCCCCTCCCGTGATGATCGCGCTCCCGCCCGCCATTCCGAGGCCTCCCGCAGCGAGGGAGCCTCCGCCGACCCAGGCCAGGCTCGCACTCGTCAGCGCCGCACCGCTCAACCCGACCACGGCCTCGCCGGCCAGGGCGGCCGCAATCGCGGGAGCAGCGACGGCGGCCACCCCACCCGTGGCGACGGTCGCAGCGGCAGCCGCCGCGCCGCCCACCGCCAGCCTCGTGTATGTACCCGAAAGCCAACGATCGTAAGACGTGCGCGCATTCCGGAGGCGTTTAAGGGTTGCTGCATCGATAACATCTTGCTCGGTCACAAAGACATCGGTAAGCCACTTGTGCGACAACGAGAGTTTCTTGTCCGTGACGTAGGGCTCGAACACGAGCAACTGCTGGGCGATGGCGAGCCGAAGAGACTCCCCACCCTCTCTCGCGCACAAGGCGCTCAACTCACGGTAGGCATCGGCAGAGTCACGGAAGTAATTCGCGTCCGTCTCTTCACAGGCGGCGAGTAGCCGACGCTTCCACGCACCGATCAGGATTTCCTTACGCGCGCGCACAGCATCCTTCTTGTCGCGGCGACAGTCATCCTCGAGCCACGCCATGCGTAGCGAGTCGAGCACTCGCTGCACGTCATCACCCATGGGCGCAAACACGGCAACATCCGCACCCGCCTTGCTCGCGCGGCGCCGCTCCCACCACTGTTCGACGTCCTCGTAGATGTAGGAGCTGTCGGCCCGCAAGGCGAAAGCAAAACGGCCAATCCCGGCGTAGTTGAGGCGCATGAAGAACAGGGGGACCGCTCCCACCTCACCACTGGCAGCGCCTTCCACCACCGCGCGAACCGCGGCGATGGCAGTGTTGACGACCACGAAGGAACCCGAGGCAACGGTCAGCATGCGCGTGAGCGCACGGCTGTTGAGAGGCAGGAATCGCGAGGGATTGATGCGCGCCAGATCCTTGACGCTGGACACGTCGCAGCGCTTTAATTCGTCGACGAAGCGAGTGATCGTGTAGAAACCGCGAACAATGCACTCATTCGCGAGAACAGCGGGAACCTGCGTCAGGATTTGCCCCGCCAGGCCAACCTCGGTCCGCAGATCGAAGCGTAGGGGATTGCCATCCTCGTCCTTGAGAAGAGTGCCGTTAAAGGCTTTCGACACCCACTGCGAGAACGTCGCGATCTTATCCTCGTGCGCGATGGACATGTCGCGGAAGAATGGCAGGGCCGAGGCCTCCTTGAGGAAGGAGAGAAGAGGCCCGGGAATGCCGGTGCCCAAGCCGGGAGTTGCGCTCGACCCAGCCATGTCGCTGATGAGGTGGAGCATCCAGTTGAGGGTGCCATAAAGGAACTTCTCCTCGCTATTCCTACCGAATAGCATCCCATCCTTGAGCGCCTCGGCGGGCAGGTCGACAATCAGGAAGCTCCCATCCGTCGCGGTTCCAAACCCCTTGCCGGTGAATTGCATGAGGATGGAGCACACGAGCCCAACGGGCGAGGGGTGATGGGAGAAATCGCGGAGGTGGTGCTGGAGGCCGCCACCGAATGCTGCGGTGAGCTTATCCCCCACGAATGGGAAGCTATTTTCGAGGAAGCGGATCGCGTCTGCGATGCTCGGGTTGTCTTTGTTCAGGCCCACCCTCTGGGCCGCTCCGATGACGATCTTCTCGATCTTTTCAGCCCCGAGCCTGCGCGCATCGGCCAGGTTGAGGTCCTGTTGCCACAGGACGCTCAGAGCTCCCATGAGGGTGCCGCTCGCTGCGGCGACAACGTAATCCCTGGCTTGCGCGGGCGAGGCGTTGGGATCGAATTCGAACGCTGCGGTTTCGTCCGGCTCGCTGCCCTCATTCAGGCTCACCTCGTACGTCCCCTCGACGGGAACGTCCGTCAGCTGAGGAAGGGGTGTTGCAGAAAACACCAGACGCTCGTTGTCTCCACGACGGATCAGGTCTCGGGTCATGATTGCTCCCATGCAACTCTCGATAGATACCGGGAGAATAACACGATAACTATCCCGATCCCCCGCTTAGGCTCCTCGTCTCTCTTCCCACTCCCCCGCCTCGTCCTCATCGTCCCCCACATTCCGTGTGCGATTCCCCAACCACCCCTATCATCGCTCCCCCACAAACCCCGGAATTTCAACGATCAAAATTCAAATCCTGAAAGCCCGACGGGGGAATTGCATGCGACATTGGTGGGGAGACGCCGCGCGGGAAGGACAACAGCCGCATAAGCAAACCGTCAGCAACTTGCGCGCAGCCCCACACTGATTAGTCGCAGCTGCCCGGTCGGGCATAGAGTGGGACTCATGAGGGTATCTGGAATGCAGGCGAGGGGCGGCCAATGAACACGAGGTTCGTCAGGCGAACATCCAAGCGGATGACAACCATCGTCGCCTCGCTCGCGGTTGCGGCCTCCATGCTCGGCCTCGCAGGCCTCGCGGCACTCACCCTTCCCTCGGCACACGAACAGCGGGATCCCTCTCCCATCGCCTACGACGAGGACGAGGACCCCATGTCCGAGGCCGTCGCTGCCCTACTCGACACGGCCTCGTCCCTGCATGGGTCGATCGACACCCTCACCTACGAGCAGCGCTACGAGGGACAGACCTACAGCAAGCAGGCCTTCATCTACGTGCCCGCCTCCTACTCGCCGGGCACGCCCGCGAACGTCCTCTACCTGACGCACGGATGGTGGGGCAACGCGGCGGGCCTGGCCGACGGGGTCGCTCCGGTCGTCGACGAGCTGGAGACAACGGGCGAGGCGGCACCCACGATCGTCGTGTTTGCGACCTACTACCCGGACAGGTCGTTCGCGACCGACGACTACGAGGACGATTACACCCTCAATCGTTTCTTCGCGACGAGCGAGATTGACACGCTCATGAACGCGGTTGAAACACGCTACACAACCTTCGCGCACGGCGACACCTCCGACGCTTCCCTTCGAGCCTCGCGCAGGCACCGCGCGTTCGGCGGCTTCTCGATGGGCGCGACGACCACCTGGGACGCGTTCGCGCTGCGCCCCCAGTACTTCTACGGGTACATGCCGATGGCGGGCGAATCCTGGATTGGGCGCGAGGAAGACGCCGACGAGGAGCGGCTCGCCGAGCTCATCACCGCGGGGGCAGTGCGCGAGGGCTACGGGCCGGGAGATTTCCGCATCCTGGCCTCGGTCGGCTCCGAAGACCCCGCGCTGTGGGACATGACCCCGCAGCTTGACGAGCTCCACCAGGACTACCCCAACCTGATGACCGAAACCAGCCTGCAGCTATGGATCGACGACGGGGAGTCACACTCGAGCACGTCCGTCGCCAACCAGGTTGAACACAACCTGCCGCTCCTGTTCCCCTCCACGTAGGAGGCGCCTGACACGCGGCGTGAGAGCGACGCACTGAGCCCCGGCCTCGTTCCTTATCGCAGGGACGAGGCCGGGGCCGACGCGCAGATAAGGGGCTTTATGCGCGGGGCTGGCGCTCCGCCCACTCGCCGAGGTTCACGCGCGGACCCGTGAAGAACGGGGTGTCCTCGCGCACGTAGAGGCGTGCCTCGGTGTAGCGCTGAGCGTGCATGACGCCCTCCAGGCGGTCCAAGCTGTCGGCCTCGAACGCGAGCACCCACTCATAGTCGGAGAAACCGAACGCAGACAGGGTCGAGCCCTTAACATCCGGGTACTGAGCGAAGCCATTGCGGCCATGTTCGGCCATGATGCGGGCGCGCTCTTCAGGGGCCTTGAGGTACCAGTCGTAGGAGCGCACGAAGGGATAGACCATCGCCCAGTCGCGGGGCGCGACGCCGCCGAAGCAAGCGGGAATGTGGCGCTTGTTGAACTCGGCGGGGGTATGCAGGCCCATGCAGGACCACACCGGATCCAGGAACTTGCCGAGCTCGCTCGCGCGCAGGCGGTGGTAGGCGTCCTGGAGGACCTCCGGGTCATCGTCGAGCCACCAGACCATCAGGTCCGCCTCGGCGCGGAAGCCGGACACGTCGTAGAAGCCGCGGATTTCCGCGCCCGCGCCCTTCACGTAGTCCAGGGATTCGGCGACGATGCGGCCGCGCTCACCGTCGTCGGCGGGCAGGGACTCCCCCAGCGCGAACACGGAGTAGAGGGCGTAGTGCTGCTTGTTGTTGACCTCGTCGAAGTCGATGTCGGTGGCGTCGCGCGGGTCAGTGACGCGGGCGTGCGAGTGGGGCGTCGCCTCGGTGCCCGCGTGGCGAGCCTGGTGGCGCGCGGCGTGCTCACCGACACGGTCCGGCACTCCCGCGGGATGTCCCGGGTTCTCCGGGTTCTGCTCGGGCGGCCGGGCGGCGTGGGGATGCGGGGTAGACATGGAGTCCTCCTGGTTTGGGGCTGGGTGACCGGCGGCTCGGGCGGGCGCGCCGGAAGAATGAGGGGCGTGTGCGGTGCCGGGGTGGGCGCTCGCGGCGGCGGGTGAGGGGTGCCCGGGGCGCGCCGGGGAGAGGCAGCAGTCGCTCGGGCAGACGGTGTGGAAGGGTCCGGTGCCCGTCACGGTGACGCGCGCGGGATTCTCGCCTCGCGCCTGGGCGGCGCGCTCTTCGAGCACGTCGACCAGAGAGGACACGAAGCCCGGGTCGGTGGAGACCGTGTCGGCGCGCTCGTAGGGAATACCCAGGCGCGCGGCGGTCTCCTTCGCCTCGGTGTCGAGGTCGTAAACGACCTCCATGTGGTCGCAGATGAACCCGATGGGGACGACGACGGCGCCACTCAGCGCCTTTCCATTCACGGTATCCCAGGCCGCGGCACCGCCCGCGACTTCCTCAAGGAAGTCGTTGACATCGGGCTCGAGCCATCGGGCCTGCGGGGGGCCGGAACGCGAGCAATACACGAGGTCGTAGCCCAGGTCCGCGCGCCCGAGGACGCGGCGCAGCTCCGGCATAATCGCGGCGATGAGGGCGTGGTGCTGGGCGACGTAGCTGATTTCGGTTGCGGGGGTTCCCGCCGGCGACGAGGCCTGGCTCCCCTGCTGCTCGCGGTGATCGCCCGAGGCCGCCGCGGCCTCGTCGATCGAGGGACGGAACGGGAAGGGCGAGGATCCCGCCTCCATACTCACGGGGATGGAGTGGGTGACGAAGATCAGGCGAATCCCTGCCGGGTCGACGCCGCGCGCCGCAAGGGCCTCCCACGCGCGCCGGACGGACGCAATCTGCGCGCTCGCCATACCGGGGGTCGAGTAGTAGGGGCGGACCTTGTCCACGATGATGTCGGCGTCGGGATTATCGGCGCTGTCTTCTGCCCCCAGTACGATCGTCCCCCACTTGTCGCGCAGGGCCTCCGCGGCCTCGGCGAGGTCTTCGCGGTACTGGCGGCATCCCGAGTACGAGGCGTAGGCGGAGGTGGGCAGGACGAGGATGCGCCGGGCACCAGCCCCCGCGAGCTCGTCGAGGCCTTCGGTGACGAAGGGGTGCCAGTTGCGGTTTCCCCACCCGACGGGGATGTCGTGCCCGCGCCTGGCAAGCTCCGCGGAAAGGTCGGCGATCAGGCGCTGGTTGCAGGCGTTGATGGGCGAGACGCCGCCGAAGCGCTTGTAGTGGGCGGCGACCTGGAGCAGGCGCTCGTCGGGGATTCCGCGGCCACGCGTTGCGTTGCGCATGAACGGCAGGACGTCCTCCTCGCCGTTCGGGCCACCGTAGGACAGCAGCATGATCGCGTCGTAGGTTTCCAGACCTGGCACTTTCGCTCCTCCTTCACGCCTAGCGTGGACAGTGTAGGGCTGCTTCCCTCCCCCATGCAGCGACAGATTGTCAGAAAAACGCAGCAATTCAGCAGTTTTCCCCGGCGAGCAGCACCGGCTTGCGCACGCAAGTTAACACTGTTAACCTTACCTGCGGCACAAAGTTAACAGCGTTAACCGATGGGAGAGAAACCGTGTCACATCCACACGCCCCAGCCCTGGAGGCTCGGGGGATCCGCAAGAGCTACGCCGCCCACGAGGTCCTGCGCGGGGTCGACCTGCGCGTCGAACCCGGGCAAATTCTCGGGCTACTCGGACGAAACGGGGCCGGCAAGTCCACGCTCATCACGATTCTGTGCGGGCTGCGCCAAGCAGACTCCGGAAGCGCCAGCATCTGCGGACACCGCCCCTCCTCCGTCGAGGCCGCACGTTTGATCGGCTACGCGCCACAGGAGCTGGGCATCTACCCCGACCTGAGCGTCGCCCAGAACCTGGCGGCCTTCGGCGAACTGAACGGGCTCACTCGACACGAGTCGGCCTCGCGAGCAGGCGAGGTGATGGACCTCCTCGGCCTCACAGAGAAACGCGGTCAGCGCGCCTCGCACCTCTCGGGCGGACAGCAGCGCAGGCTTCACGCGGGCATGGCGATCATGCACCGCCCGCGCCTGGTGTTCATGGACGAGCCGACCGTCGGCGCGGACGTGGAGGCGCGCAGCCAGATCCTGGGAGCGGTGCGCCAGCTCGCGCAGGATGGCGCGGCCATCGTCTATACCTCGCACTACCTCGCCGAGTTCGAGGAGCTCGGCTCCGACGTCGCGATCCTGAACGAGGGACGCATCGTCGCGCGCGGTCCCCTCGAAGACATCATTTCCGCCCACGGGCGCGCCGAGGTCACCCTCGAGTTCGACCGTCCGGTTCCCTCAATCGATGGGTGGAGCTCCGACGGGAGGATCCTCCGGCACATCGGGGACGAGGCCGACCCGGGTTCGCGGATCGGCGAAGCCCTGGCCTCGCCCACCCTCGAAGGCGCGCGCCTGACGGACGTGCGCATCACCCAGGCGAGCCTGCACAACGCATATCTGCAGATCATTAAGGAGAGTGACCATGTCGCAGCTTAAGCAAATCGGAGCCATGACCCGCCTCAACATTCGGCTTCAACTCACCGACCCGGCACCCACGCTCATCCTGACGGTGATCCCCCTGGTCTTGATCCCATTCATGATGCCGGCGTTCAAGTCGATGCTCCTGGCCGACGGCTACACGAGCGTCACGGGCGCCGAGCAGGCGGTTCCGTCAATCGCGATCCTCTTTTCATTCCTGGCCGTGCAGAACATCATCGGATCGTTCTTCAACGAGCGTTCGTGGGGCACGTGGGAGCGCCTCGAGGCCTCGCCCACCTCGCGCGCGTCCATTCTGACGGGCAAGGCGCTGGTCTCCTTCCTCATGCAGACCGTACAGATCGCGGTTGTCCTCGCGCTCGGCGCCCTCATTTTCGGATACCGGCCGACCGGGTCCCTCGTCGCGCTGGCCGCGATTCTCCTCAGTTTCTCCGCGGTCCTATCGGCGCTCGGCGTCGCACTCGCGCTGTGGTCGCGCAGCCGCGACGCGGCCCTGTCACTGTCGAACATCATTGGCATGCTGGCGGCGGGCATCGGCGGGTCTTTCTCCACGGTCTCCTCGTTCCCGGATTGGGCGCAGCACGCCGCGCGCCTGTCCCCCGCCTACTGGGCGATCACCGCGATTCACGAGGTGAGCCTGGACGGGGCGGGACTTGCCGACGTCGGGACGCGGATCGGCGTCCTGTGGGGTTTCTTCGCGGTGATCGCGGGGCTGGCACTGGTACAGTTCCGGTATCACAGGGAGTAATGACCACCGAAGCGGAGAGCCCATGCCGTCGTCACGCCAGCGCGCGCTATCGCGAGACATCATCTTGTCGAGCGCGCTCGACCTGGTCGACGAGGAGGGGCTCTCCGCTTTGTCTCTGCGGTCTTTGGGAAAGCGTCTCGGCGTCTCCCAGGCCGCTTTTTATCGCCATTTTCCCGACAAGGCGGCGCTCCTGGAGGGCATCGCCGAGCAGGTCTGGCGACTCACGTTCGAGTCCTTCCTGGACCGCGTGGACACTGGGGCGGTCGATTCAGCTTCGACGCCCACGCACGAGGCATCGGAGCCGACCGAAGGTACCCCCGCCTCGCCCCTGTTGGTCTACATGCGCACCTACGCGCGTTGCCTGGCATCGACACTGCGCTCCCACCCGGGCGCAGTCATGCTGCTGCTCACGCACCCGATGTCGACGCCCGAGCAGCTGTCGCTCCTGGCGCGCGTGTTCGTAACGCTGGCCCGGCGCGGTTTCACGCCGAATGCGGACATGCTGGGGCTGGTCAACGCGGTGTCGATCTACACGACGGCCTTCGTCGCCGCCGAGGTCGTTCCGCCCGTGGGCGGCTCCCCCGAGCAGCCGGCCGACCTGTCGGCCGCGAGCGCCGCGCTCGATCCCGAGGACGCGCAGGCGCTGCGCCCGCTCATCGAGGATCTCCTGGACGGCCGCTACGACTTTAACGCCCAGTTTGAGCGGGGCCTGGAGGCGATCCTGCGCGGCTGGCACTGAGGCTAACCGACCAGCTCCTCGACCTCGCGCACGATGCGCGCGGCTCCACCCAGGGAGGTTAGCTCCTCGCGCAGTCCTCGGATCCCCGAGGTCAGGGCGGGTTCGTCGACGAGGGTGCGGGCGGCGCGGGCAATGAGTGCCGGCTTGGGCTCGAGAACGGTCAGGCCACAGCGCGCGTTTTCCACGGCCTCGGCGTTGAATTGCCGCTCAAAGACGCGACCCGGGACGATCACCTGGGGGACCTCATAGGATAGAGAGTCCATCATCGAGTTTTGCCCTCCGTGATGCACGAAGACGCGGGCGCGCGGCAGGAGCTCAGCAACGTCGAAGCGGGGCGCGCAGGTCACCTCGTGGTCCCCTGAGAGCTGGGTGGCCTCGGACACGCCCGCGACATACACGTCGCATCTGAGGGCATCGGCGATCTTTCGTCCGGCGCGCACGGCCACGCCAGCGGGCACGCTGCCAGCGCCGAGGTAGACGAGCACGCAATCGCGACGCGTCGGCGGCAGTGTGGGCGGCTCGTCCAGAAACCCGCAGTAGACGGCCCGCTCCCCCGCCCGCGGTTCCAGGGTCGGGCAGCTTGGGATGAAGCGGCGCCGCATCCCCTCGAGAACGGTCAGGGACGAGGCCGGGGCGGGCATTCCCATCTCGCGCAGCAGGCGTCGAATTCCTGCGGATTTGCGCGGGTTGGAAGCGTAGGAGGCGGTCGTCGGCTGCGAGCCGCTGCCCACGCACGGGATGCACTCGGCGCGGGCGGCGATGACGGCGGCGAGGTTGAATTCGGAGTAGACGAAGTCGGGGCGGATAGCACGCATGTGGGCGCGGAGCGCGTCGACGGCGGCGCGCGTGTAGCGCTCGTCGAGGGCACCGGTCAGCCAGAGGACCTCCTCGAAGCTGCGCACGGGCTTGCGGCCCATGAGGCCGAGGCGCGAGGCCAGGGGGAAGGTGTGGCGCGCGATGGCCTCGGGAAGGCCGAGGGGTGAGGGAACCGGAATCTCGAGCGTCGGAGCGACGGGATTGGCGCAGTTGCCGTCGTCTCCCCACGCGAGCACGACCTCATGGCCACCGTCGCGGAACGCACGTGCGACGCGCTGCGCGCGCGACCACGGCCCGCCCATCCGCGAGCGAGCGACCATGGGAACGACGAGAACCTTCACGCGTCAAGGGTACGCCGCTCACAACCGTGCGCACGCTACGGTTTTCCCCTGCCCAGTCCTCGTCTCTGACCAGAACGGACGAGGCCGGGGCCGAGTGTCGGGACCAACTCACCGAGGCATCACGGCTAAGCTGATTCTCACCCGCGCGCACCCGCAGCGCGCCCACGCATCGACGCAAGGAAGGCCCACCGTGCACACCGACAAGATAGAGGACGTCATGTCCGAGCTGCTGGGTGAAGGCTATCAAATCGTCTGGGACGACGACAGCCTCTCCCCCGCCATCGACTGGGTGGACTGGATCGAAGATCCGGAGGATGAGGAGAAGGAGAAGGTCGAGGTCACCTTCCAGGACGGCTCGACCCGCACCTTTGACAAGGGCGTTCCCATGCGCCAGATCTGGCACGAGGACGTCGACTGAGCAGCGCTCGCGGGCCTGCAGGATCTCAACACTCTGCATGCCACTGTGGCTGCCAACAATGGCAGACGCTACACACGCTGGTCTGCATGGAACTGGGGTTCTAGTGCCCTCAAGCTAGACACATAAGCGCCAGCTACCCTCCGGAGTGCTACAGTTCAAGCCTCATATACACGAGCTCTTGGTAGCCCGCAGCCGCGGACCGGTAGCCTCGGGGGTTGCGCCCATACTCCTCGAACCCCGCGCGCCGGTAGAGCGACAGCGCGCGTTCATTGTCAGCCACCACCTCGAGCTCGAGTTGGGCATATCCCGCCCGGAGCGCGCAGCCGATACAGGTCTCCATGAGCACTCGGCCGATCCCCATCCCCCAATACTCCTGGAGCACGCTGATCCCAAAGCGCGCCCGGTGACCTACCTTGCGCTTACCGCCCACGGCCGTGATTCCTGCGCTTCCCACGATGCGCTCATCGACGACGGCGATGAGCTCAACCTCATTGCCGCTGCGTTCCGTTTCCTCGAGGGAGCGAGCTTCTTGTTCATCGTCGCCGCTCTGCTCGTCCGGGTAGGACAGCAGGTAGTCAGTTTGCGCATGCGTGCGTTGCATGGTCTCGCGCAGCGCGCGGGCGTCTGAGGCGACGGCGTTCCTCACGAGGAGTTCCACCCCGCCCATTAAGAGCACCGTTTTGGCGTACCTCATCGTCGGCCTCCTTGCCTCCCTAGCGGCTTGGACTCGTTATGAAGTTGCGGAGTCTCAACGCCGACACATGGACTACTGATGCAGCTTAGAGTCTCGGCGCACGGACAACCCACACGCCCGACCTGGGGCTCCCCTGACGCTCGAGCATGCCTTCTTCTTTCAGTTGTGCGACTGTGCGCTCGGCGCTCCTCTTCGAGCACCCAAGATGTTGCGCAAGCTGAGTGACAGTGGCACGCGGGTTACCGCCGAGGAAAGCGAGCGCGCGGGCGCGAGCCACATCCTGCGAGCTCGACGGCTTCGCATACGGAAGAATCGATTCACGAATCGCCTCGAGCATGAACTCCACGAAACTCTCACACGAACCGTTCGCACCCGAGCGGGCCAAGGCCTCGTAATATTCCGCCTGCCGCCTCCTGATCGCGGACTCGATGGGCACCCAGGCCAGCACCGGACGCCACCGCGACAACAGTAGTGCGTGCCAGAGACGTCCCGTCCGACCATTCCCGTCAGAAAAGGGGTGGCAGAACTCAAATTCGAAGTGGAAAATGCACGAGACGAGGAGTGGGTGCATGCACGTCGCATGCACCCACTCGAAGAGGCCACCCATCACCTCGGGGACGTAGGAAGCCGGAGTCCCGGCATGGATGAGGGTATCTCCGTTGAACACGCCGACATTGCCCGACCGAAAGCGCCCAGCATCGGGGACGAGGCCACCCATCATGACGCGGTGAACGCGCAGCAGATCTTCCACCGAATGAGAATCCAGCTTGGGAATGAGATCGTAGGCGGCACGCGCGTTTTCAACTTCGAGGATGTCGCGCCGATCTCCGAGAACCCGCTTGCCGTCAATAATCGCGCTCACCGCACGTTCGTCTAGTTTGTTTCCTTCGATGACGAGCGAGGAGTAGATCGTGCGGATCCGCAGCTCCCGACGCAGCGCCGGGCTGGTCGACAGTGGTGCTTGAGGCGACAGCATGCCGACGAGCTCAGCGATCTCCATGCACAGAGCATCGATAACGTCAGTGCGTTCGAACGACGGTTCGTATGCCATGATCGCCTCCTATTACCGCCACGATTATACCGCCAGTGGAGGTAATCAAGCAGAGGCCCGCAATACGATTCACCTCTCCCCAGACAGAAGGGCAACCATTGCACATTGACACCAGGGAGAACTAGAATACGTTGTATTCACCACCGGGAGGTCACCATGCCCACCATGACCATGCGTCTTGACGAAACGGACGCCGAAGTCGTGCGCAAGTACGCCGAATTTGAGGGAAAAACAATTTCCGACTTTGTTCGAGATGCCGTCTTCGAGAAGATCGAGGACCAGCAGGACCTCGCCACCCTGCGCGAGGCGATCGCTGCAGACAACGGCGTTCGCTACACCCACGAGCAGGTACTCGCGCAGCTGGGCCTGTAAATGTCCTACCACGTCGAGTACAGCGACACAGCCCTCAAGCAACTGAAGAAAATGGACCGATTCGACGCGCGACTCATTACGTCATGGATCGGCAAAAACCTCGAGGGGTGCTCGGACCCCCGCATCCACGGCAAAGGCCTCACAGCCAACCGATCAGGCGAGTGGCGCTACCGCATCGGCAACTACCGCGCCCTGTGCATCATCGAGGACGACCGCCTCATCATCGAAGTGTTTTCCGTCGGACACCGCCGACACATCTACCAGTGATCTCGCGGCCACACCGGCACCATCCAGCATTACCGCCAGATTTATACCGCCACTGGCGGTAATCGCGTGGCGCCCAAGGAGAGCTGACCGATAAACGGCAGGAGGCCTCGTCCATTGACGAGGCCTCCACGAAGTCAACTCTTGACACTCGTTGCCTTCGGGTACGGAATCACCTCAAGGTGCCCAGAGACGAGCTCACCCAGGAACACCTGCTTGACCGAGGAGTACCCCAACTTCTTGAGTTCCTCCTTGATCCAGGCTTTATCCTTGCCTGCAAGAAGGAGACCATCAGGGACGAGCTGACCGTCAGTCACGAGCGGCAGGAGCGAGCGCTTAGAGCCGTCACCTCGCACGCGAATCGTCAAAGACCCGTTGGTTTCCATGATCGCTGCGGCAACGTCACCCACGCTGGCAATCTTCTGCTCACGCAGGCTCCTACTCAGTCCCTCCGCGGTCATTCCCACCTTCGCGCAGCGCGCAATATCCACTTCACCATCACGAACGATCAGCTCGGGCTGACAGGCCGCAAGCTTCTTAAAGGTTTTGCTGGTATCGATGAGGATCTTCGTCGCGATAACAACGAGCGACCAGATCAAGATGATGACGAGAAACTGCAAGACGGAAATCGACGAGTTGTAGATGACGCCGCCGATGATGCCGCCCAGCACATAGTTCTGCACCTGATTGAGAGGCGTATTCAGCGAGAAGTCGCGCTTTCCCAAGATGTTGATCTGGAGCAACATCGTGAGGATACCGAGCGCGAACTTGATAGCCGTCAACGTGTAGAAGTCCATGTCAGTGCTCCCCGTTCACATAGATGCCATGGTCGATAATGTGCGTGCGCTCAAGAGTGAAGGAATTGTTGTCATTATTGAGATGGACGGTGTAGTCCTCCTCGTTAAAGCGCACGATCATCCCGTCCTGCAGGGACATCTTATTCACCATGACATCGCTCGCCTGGACACCGTGATCGACGGCGACACCCTCCATGAAACCCACGAGGAGCTGGGCCTGGGACTGCTGGTCACTGAGCCTCAGGTACTGCTCGGTCTGGATTCCCAGCAGGACGAGCGAGAACACCAAGAGCCCAATACCCGCGTCACGCCAGCGGGTTTTCACCCGGTTACGCAGATACAGGGCACTAAAAGCGAGAGCCACAACGAGCAAGACGATGATCGCAGCTAGACGCCGTGTCGCGTCCAGACTCTGGTGCGACAGAATGTAGTCGAGGGTATAGAAGTTCATGTGCTATCCATGGTGTGCAGGTCACTCAAACAGGGTCACACTAGCACTGCAGTCAACACGGACAGCGCAGCACTCACAGCGAACACACACAAAGCAGTAGCGCTGGGGAGCACGACGACCTCGCCCATTGACGAGGCCTGCGCCCAGAGAGCGTGAAACGCTCAGCTGGTCCCGTGAAACGCCCAGGCGTGGCCGCGCACGCCGCGCGCGATGTAGCTAGCGCCGGCAAGCGCGAGAGCAACACCCAGGCCCGTGTAGAAGAATGCGATGAACCAGTCGGGGAAGACGCCCGCGGCGCGCATTCCAATGCCGAAGGACATCATGATTGCCATCATGAGGTAGCTCTTGCGGTCGAAGAAGCGCACGACGTGGTGACGATCCCCCTCCAGGTCGGCGATGCGCTGGACGTTCTTCTGGACGAGCTTGGAAAACATCGGATGGAACGCGCAGAAGATGGCGATGGCGCCGCCCGCGAGCGCCAGGAAAACAATCGCGGCGACTCCGCGCATGTCGATGGCCGCGCGCACGCCGAGGATCGCGACGTTCAGGCCGGCGAGCAGCCAGACGATGCCGGCGACGGCGATCAGGGACTGCTTGTTGATGCGGAATCGACTCATTTCTTAGTGTCCTTTTCGTCTGCAGTGGTCTCATACAGGGCGGCATCGAGGAGGGCGAACAGCGTCTCGCACTCGCCGCCCTCCATGAGCGAAGCGATAATACTGCGCAGCACGTAGCGACACAGGGCCTCGGCGCTCATGGGGCCGACGAGCCGGGAGCGGTCCACGGCCTCGTCCGCGTCGAGAACACTCCTGAGCCCGCGTTCGATGTGGGCGAGCATGGGGGCGCGCACGGCCTCGAGGGCTTTCTGTTCGCCGCTGGGGAGGCGGCGCATTTCGGCGAACCAGTCGACGCTCATGCCGACGCGCGCGGCGCACAGAGCCTCGCGGAATCGCCGCACGTAGGAGGTGAAGCGCTCGCCGGGGCGCACCGCGCACAGCTCGTCGGAGAGGTTCTCGTCGAAGAAGCGGGTGAGCACGGCGGCCGTCAGGTCTGCCTTGGTCGGGAAGTAGCCGTAGACGGAGCCGACCGCGATGCCGCACGCGGCGGCAACCTTGCGCACGGAGAGCGCGGAGATGCCGTCGCGCGAGGCGATGGCGTAGGCCTGGCTGACCAGCTTCCCCGGGTCGATCACTTGTTTGGGCACGATTTCCTATCGTCTTACTACCTGCAACAATCCATAATGAACAGTGTTCAGTATAGGCCTGAGCAAGCCCTCGTCAATCGCAGAACCGAGGGATCACAGCGCTCCTGACGCCAACTCGTCACATGTCACACGCCTACACGCGACCGTCGTCAGGCATGCCTTCCCGGGATGACTATAGGCTGACAATCAGCGGCGTCCGCGCAGTTCGACTACCGCACTGCCGTTCCAGCGCACGCCTCTGATGAGAACGAAGGAGCTCACATGGACCTCATCACCCTGAACAACGGCGTCACAATCCCCCAGGTCGGCCTCGGCACCTACCTGTTGGAGCCGGACGACGCGCAGTCGGCTGTCACCTACGCGCTCGACAACGGCTACACGCTCATCGACACGGCGAACGTCTACGTGAACGAGCGCGCCGTCGGGCGCGGAATGCGCGCATCCTCGAAGGCACGCGAGGAGATTGTCCTCGAGACGAAGCTCTGGCCGTCGTTCTTCGAACGCGCCAGCGCCGTCGACGAGACGCTCGAGCGCCTGGGCACGGACTACATCGACCTGATGATCCTGCACCAGCCCGCCGGCGACACCGTCGCGGGGTACCGCATCCTCGAGAAGGCGCATAAGGAAGGCAAGATTCGCGCGATCGGCCTGTCGAACTTCGACGTGGCCCAGACGCAGCGCATCCTCGACGAATGCGAGGTCGTCCCCACAATCAACCAGGTCGAGTGCCACCCCTACTTCCCGCAGACCGAGCTCAAGGAACTCCTCAAGGAGCACAACATCGCGCTGCAGGCGTGGTACCCGCTGGGCGGACGCGGCAACGACTCGATCATGACCGAGCCCCTCGTCCAGGAACTCGCCGAGAAGCACGGCAAGTCCCCCGCCCAGGTACTGCTGCGTTGGCATATCCAGCAGGGACACATCGTGATCCCGGGCTCGAAGACGCCGTCGCACATTGCTCAGAACATCGACCTGTTCGACTTTGCGCTGACCGACGAGGACATGGCCCAGATCGACTCCCTCGACAAGGGGAAGCCGTTCTTCGAGCACAACGACGAGGCCTTGGCCGGGTTCCTCGCATACGTGCCCGACGTGGACGGACAGAAGTAGTCCCACTACCGCGCACTGAGCCGAACGCACGACTGTTTCGTTAGCGACACCAGGTGCACATAACGAGGCCTGCCCTGCTTGGCGGGGTAGGCCTCGTTACACGACAGCGATGTTATAGTCATTGCCAGTCAATGAAGCCCTATGAAGAAAGCTGCTCATGGACAGAGTCGCACGCATCGCCGCACCCCTCTTCTTCATCGCCATGGTCTACGCAGGGTGGCGTTTCGACCTCAACCTCCCCATCCAGCCGCTGCTCTCGCCAGGCCCGTGGATCGTCGCACTGCTGATCGCGGTCTACTTCAGTGCCCTGACAGTGCTCCACTCTCAAGATAAGGTTGCTCCACGCGTACTCGCATTTTGGGGTCTCGTCGTCAAGCTTGCTCTCCTCCCCATTTTCCTCATCATGCTCATTCTCACGATCATCGTTCCGCTAGATAGCTCCAACGGCAACGTCAGCGGCTTGCTGATGATTCTCCTCATCCTCCCCCTTGACGCGGGAGTCTACTGCTTGATGCTCGTGTCATCCTTCCATGGGTTTGCCGCAATAAAACGCCTACTGGCCGAACAGACAATCCCATCAGCAACAGTGAAAAGACTCAGGAAGATGCACGCCGTTCCCATCGCCGACTTGGTCGCCTCGATCAGGCTCTACATGCTCCTACGTCGACTCGATAGCAGTGCTCCGGCCAGCTCTCAGGACGCCTAACCCGCCATTTCCGCCGAGGCCACCCCATCAGTGAGGGATCCGTACACCACGACACAGTGACCGAAGAACATGTCATCGTCATCGAAGTAGGCTGAGAACGAGCCGTCAGGTTCCATCGCGATGCTGCGCAGCTCGATCCGGCGAGCGAAGCTCTCTTCCGTAATCTCGGGGACCTCCTCGTCGGCAGACTCGCGCCACTCGCACGCGAGTTCGGTGAGCTCACGTGCGGCGCTCGAGCGCATGTCACCGTCCCAGCGATCCTGCTCCGCCAGCATCACCTTCATCGCCCGCCTGGCATCGGCCCAGGTGTCCTCGTCCGCCGCGTCAACCTCGAGCGACACGCAGATCTGCTCGCCGCGCCACAGGACCTCCCCTTCGAACATATCGAGATCCTTGTCGAGAGTGAGTTCACCCAACTCCTCGTCGTTAAGGACTACCGGCTTGCGATACTCAGTCAGTACCTTGTCCAGGGCTGGGCACGAGGCATCTTCTTCCAGGACCTCGACGATCAGGAACTGGTTCTGCGAGGAGGCGGTCACGCCCTCGGGAACCTCGTGCGGAATCTTCTTACGCGCCTTGAGGCGGTATACCGCTTCCCGACGGAAGCGATCGAGGATTCCTCCGGCATCATGTTCCTCGTCGCTGACGGGATAGACGATCCGGCCGTCACCCGTGTGCAGTGCGCCGGTCTGGCAGTCCACATACGCAATGAAGTAGTGCGAGACGTCCCAGAATCCGTTCCTCTTGCCGGCCCCGCTACCGCCGGCGAGCAGGACGAGGATCTCCCTGCCCTCGTCCTCAAACGTGCGCTCCCATTCGGCCTGCGTCATGCTGTCTTGCGAGCGCATGTATTCGAGCAGATCCACGTGTCATCCTCCTTGATCCAGGGCTGCCGCTTCGCTACGACAAACCCTACTCCACACGAGGCTTCACGACCGACGCGGGGACGAACGAGCCCCGGCCTCATCCCGAGAAAACGCGACAGCGTTCACTTCGCGAGCTCTTCAAACACGTCCGCGTAGGCATCCATGAAGTCAACAGCGACATCGACAGCACTCTCAGACTGCTGCGCCGGTTGAATGACCACCCACGGCCTGTTGTTCTTGAGGATCGTGACAGGCTTCCCCGTCCTGTTCACCTCTGCTGTCACTCGCGAAAAGTTGTTCTTCGCCTCGGCGAGCCCCATAGTCAGTGTCGACATTCTATTCCTTTCAACCTTAGCCATAATTATGGCCAGAGTCTGGCCTCAGAACAAGGGGAAGCTGCCTACTACTACGCCATACCGCCCCACAATGGCCCCATCTCAGCACCAGTCAGGGACTATGATGTAGGCGGCGAAAGGAGCGAGCATGCCAACGATGACCCGCACCGCCGAGGTGAAGACCCGCACGACCGCACAGATCAAGGCCGACGCTGCAGCCGTCTACGCACGCTGGGGCATTAGCCTGTCGGACGCGATCAACATCTTCCTCGCCAAGTCGATCGAGGTTGGCGGCCTCCCCTTCGACATGCGCCCCGATACTCCCACGTTTGACGGACTCGAGCGCTGCGCCTATCGCCCCAGCGTGGATACAAATGGAGTCGCGCGGCTCCCAGGAGATTGGGATGACAGCGAGTGAGGCAGCTCCCACTCCATGGGAGATCTGACACGCACGCTTTAACTTCGATGACCATGGCTGCAAGTTTCACCCGGTCCTCGTTCTCGCCCGCACACAGGACGGGCTTCTCGGCTCAATGCGCCCCATCAGGGCCCGCATGGCAGGCGATCTCACGGCACACCACCGAAGGACAATGCCCAATCAAGCGAGCGATATGCGCCTGGGACAAACCCGCTTCCAGCCCTGCCATGATCGCCGCACGATCCTGAATACCAAGCATCCGACGACACCCCACAACCAGCCTCCCATAAGCATCATCGCTACACGAAAATTGCTTACACCCTATGACACCACCGTTTTATTAATAAATATTGTTTTTCAAAAATGGATTAACCAGAGCCATCCACTCTAAAGGTAGATAAGCTGACAGATATCCATGATTATAACCTTTAGCTTCATATAGAGTACAATTGGGATGCATTTCCTTAAATAGCTTAGCCGACTCCTTAACGCAACTCATTTCTTTTTCGCCATAAATATATAAAACCTGCGCTTTACTTTCTGAAATAGCATTTTTAAGCGCATATCTTCCCATATATGTTTGGTACATAGTAACTAATGTTTTAATAGGAATCCTTGGCATATCCTCCATATAGTAATTTTCTATTTCTTCTGGATAAGCCATATTGGGATACATTTTTTTCATTAGACTCAACTGGATTTTGCATGCCACTTTGCTAAACATAAGTTTTCCAAACAACTTAACAATTACTATACTAATTCTTGCTAATTTGTGTTGAGGAATACAAATGCTCCCATCTATTATTGCTTTATGAGCTACATCGCTATCTAATGACAATAGCTCAATTGCAATTTGACCACCCAGAGAAACACCGCCCACAGCAAACAATTTTCCATCACAATTATTCTTTACATAATCCATAATTTGCAGTGCAGAATCTTCAGTTGAAATGTAATCTTTTTGATATTCTTCTCCATGACCATTAAGTGTTGGTAAAATTACATGGTATTTATCGGATAACATTTGAGCCTGCCGAAGATAATTCCACCAGGAACTACCTCCACCATGTATCAATAATATATGTGGTAAATTTTTATCACCAAATTCATGAAATATCATATTCACCACCTACACAACTTCAAATTTCTTACCCACCATTTCTGCGAAAGCCTCCCACCAAAATGATAGAAGGCTTTCTAAGCAATTTATCTACCCTTTCACACTTTCAATAAGTATCGTTCATATAACTCGCTCAATTCAACAACTCCCTTTCAGACCTACTTCTCTTACTTTTAGTATCAAAATAGTATCACTAAAAGTTCTTTGCTCCCACAAAATGCCGAAACGCTGTATTTTCAACAGTTCTATAATAGAAACTTATTCTACTCCCACTCGATGGTGGCCGGGGGCTTGGAGGTCACGTCGAGGACGACGCGGTTGACCTCGGGCACCGAGTTGGTGATGCGGGTCGAGATGCGGGCCAGGACGTCGTAGGGCAGGCGCGTCCAGTCGGCCGTCATCGCGTCCTCGGAGGACACGGGACGCAGCACGATCGGGTGGCCGTAGGTACGGCCATCCCCCTGGACGCCCACGGAACGAACGTCGGCGAGCAGAACCACCGGGCACTGCCAGATCTCCTGATCCAGGCCGGCCGCCGTGAGCTCCTCGCGGGCGATCAGGTCGGCGGCGCGCAGGATGTCCAGGCGCTCGCGCGTGACCTCACCAATGATGCGGATGCCCAGGCCCGGGCCCGGGAAGGGCTGACGGTTCACCAGGTAGTCGGGCAGGCCCAGCTCGCGGCCGACCGCGCGCACCTCGTCCTTGAAGAGGGTGCGCAGGGGCTCGACCAGTTCGAAGGTCATGTCCTCGGGCAGGCCGCCCACGTTGTGGTGGCTCTTGATGTTGGCCGCGCCCTCGCCGCCGCCGGACTCGACGACGTCGGGGTACAGCGTGCCCTGGACGAGGAACTTCACCTCACCACCGGCGGCGCCAACCTCTTCGATGACCTGCTTCTGAGCGGCCTCGAAGGAGCGGATGAACTCGCGGCCGATGATCTTACGCTTCGCCTCGGGCTCGGTGACGCCGGCCAGGGCAGACAGGAAACGCTCAGACTCGTCGCACGTGATGACGCGGATGCCCATGCCGCGCGCGTAGTCGTTCTCCACCTGCTCGCGCTCGCCCGCACGCAGCAGGCCATGATCGATGAAGAAGCAGGTCAGCTGGTCGCCAACAGCCTTGTGCACGAGGGCCGCGGCCACGGAGGAGTCCACGCCACCAGATAGGGCGCAGATGACCTGCGCGTCGCCGACCTGCTCACGGATCTTTGCAACCTGCTCGTCCACGATGGACCCGGCAGTCCACGCGGGTGTAATCCCGGCACCCTTGTACAGGAAGTTCTTCAGGGCATCCTGGCCGAACTGGGAGTGGCCCACCTCGGGGTGCCACTGCAGGCCGTAGAGGCGACGCTCGCGCGACTCGAAGGCCGCAACGGGGGTCTCGGCGGTGGAGGCGGTGACGGTGAATCCCTCGGGCGCGCCCTGGACGGCGTCACCGTGGCTCATCCACACGATCTGATCGTCGGGGGTGCCGTCGAACAGGCAGGAACCCGCAGAAACCGTGGCCTCGGTGTGCCCGTACTCGCGGGTGCCCGTGCGACCGACGGTGCCGCCGAGGGCGTGGGCCATGGTCTGGAAGCCGTAGCAGATACCCAGGACGGGCACGCCGGCCTCAAAAATCGCGGGATCGACGGAGGGCGCACCCTCCTCGTACACGGAAGACGGACCGCCGGACAGGATGATGGCGGCCGGCTCCTTGGCGAGCATGTCCGCCACGCTCATGGTGTGGGGGACGATCTCGGAGTAGACGTTGGCCTCACGCACGCGACGGGCGATCAGCTGGGCATACTGCGCGCCGAAGTCGACGACGAGGACGGGATGCATGTCAGTAGCGTTCACCCTCCCCATGCTACCCGCGCTCACCCCGCGCCGTCGCGCACCATAGCGCATGTCACCGCGCTTTTGTCCGCGGATACGGGGCGGCCCCGCCCCCGGGAGGGGACGAGGCCGACTCTCGTGACGCTGGAACGCGCGGCTCAGCGGAAGATGGAGCGCAGCACCGGGAAAAGCCCGGCGGCGACGGCGGCCTTGACCAGGTCGCCGACAATGAAAGGCACAAAACCCTTCATGAGGCCCTGCTCAAGCGTCATGTGCGCGAAGGGAATCATCCACGCCAGGCCCAGGACGTACACGGAGAAGATGGAGGCGAGGGCGGTCGGCGCCATAGTGAGCACGCGGCGGTCGGCGCCGCGCTGGGCGGCCAGGCCGGCGATCGCGGCGACCAGGAAATAGCCGAGGATGTAGCCGAAAGAGGCGAAAGCCCAGCCGATGTTCGTGCCGGTGAAGACCGGAGCGCCCGCGATGCCGAGGAGGGCGTAGGCGGCGACGGAGACGAGGCCTCGGCGCGCGCCGAGGGCCGTGCCGACCGAGAGCGCGCCGAGCGTACCGAGCGAGACCGGCACGGGCGTGAAGGGCAGCGGGATCGAGATGCGGGCGAGGACGATCAGGGCGAGTGTGCCAGCGGCGATCAGGGCGATTTCGCGGGCGATAGTGCCACCGAGGCGGTCGGCGAGGACGCGGTTTTCGCGCGCGGCGGCGGGGGCGACGGTCAGCGTGGACATGCGGTGCCTTTCGACGGGGCCAACGGCCTTTTATTCAATAATTGAATTAGACACCGGTG